>JAZRSP010000025.1:0-12566 GCA_045651565.1 Victivallaceae bacterium
AATGAAAGAAGACGCAGTAATTATCAGTGCGGCGGATTTCAAAGATGGTAAGATTTTTAAAATACAGGTGTATTTTTGGGATGAGAAAGAACCTGCTTCTGATGTGATTAAGCGTAGTGACTTGCTTGAAGCTTGCCCGGAGAGTATTTATCTTATCAATATCAATGCTCCGAGCGAGAGAGAACTTTTAACCGAAGTATTGATAACTGAGATTGAGGAAGAGTTTTTCTTCAAAATTGCAACTACCGATGACCCTGAATCTCCTTGCGACGACTTGGGAAATATCATCAATGTTGCTTATATGGAAGCATTTGAGGCGATTTCATCTTTGAAAGATTAAGTTGATGAAAAGAACTTTTTTTACAATTTTTTTACTTTTATTTTCTTTGAGAGTTGCGGCACTTGATTGCTTACAGTGTGGAAAGGAGATCAGAGGTAATTATATTTACACCTCGACCGATTATTTCTGTTCGCAAGAGTGCTTTCACGCCAATTTGCCTAAATGCAGTGTGTGCAAAGAACCTTGCGTAAATGGTTATTTAACTATGGGCGACAGGTTATTCTGCTCACAAAACTGCATGAGTCAGGTTTATTATTGCTCGATTTGCAAACAGGGCTTAAATAATTACATGATGATGAAAGATTTGACTGACAAGGGATTTCTTTTTTGTAAGAATTGTGCTGAGTTGCCGAAGTGTTATTTTTGTTATATGCCGACTGACGGCAAAAAAATTTCGGATAAACACGCTGTTTGTGCCACTTGCTCTGCTGCTGCGGTGAAGTCCCGGCAGAAGTTAGATAGAATTTTTCGCAAAGTCCGTGCCGATTTAGCGAAACTTTACGGGTACGAGGCGCGACATAGAATTGAATTAATTCCGGTGTCGGTTGCTAAAATGCGTGAGTTGAGCAAAGAGGTAAGTTACGGCGATGCCGACCAGCGAATGGGGTTGATGATGAGTACATATTCAGAGAATAGAAAGTCTGCTAAAAACTCAAAACAGCCGCTAATTATCCATGATTGCAAAATTTATGTTATCGAAAATATGCCGGAAATCCTGCTCTATGAGGTGTTGTCACATGAACTTACACATGACCATTTGAGGCATAAGGTTGGATTGATAGATGATATTTCGGCAGAAGAGGGGGTGTGTAACTTGGTTTCTGCGCTCTATAATAAATATTTGGGGCGAGAATATCTCAATGTCCGTATGGAAAATAATACTGATCCCGTTTATGGTGACGGTTATCGTAAAATGAAAAAACGCTACATCAGATATAATAACAACCTTACTCAACTTATTAATTCATTAAAAAATTAAGCGATAAAAAGTGCGATACCACCCGTAATTGCTTGTCACGCCTGAACCTTGTGCGAAGGCGGATGCATTGTGAATTTTATAAAGCCACGGATGAACACTAATTTACACGAATAAAAATTTATTGTTTGCTATAATTTACTGATAGGAAGTATAGAGGGAATGCTGCGTAAGCTTTCCCCTCTATATAAAAAAAACTCCGCAGGGTATTAAAACCTTGCGGAGTTGAATTTTTCAGTAATATTGAATTACTTGTTCAAGCGAACTTCGAGAGCATTCAACTGTTCGACCAATTCAGCCGGAAGTTTATCACCGAATTTAGCATAGTGTTCTTTGATACTTGCAAATTCGTTTTTCCAACCTTCTTTGTCGAGTGAAAGCAATTCAGCCATATCTTCAGCAGATACGTCCAAACCTTCGCAATCGATAGCATCAACGGTCGGCATGTAACCGATCGGAGTTTCAACTGCTTTGCCTTCGCCGTTACAACGTTCGAAGATCCATTTCAAAACACGGCTGTTATCGCCGAAGCCCGGCCACAACCATTTGCCGTCAGCTGATTTACGGAACCAGTTAACATAGAAGACTTTCGGAAGTTTGTCTTCGGTAGATTGTTTACCGATATTCAACCAGTGTGCGAAGTAATCAGCCATGTGGTATCCGCAGAAAGGCAACATCGCAAACGGGTCACGACGAACACCAGCTTTTACGTCCAAAGTAGCAGCGGTAACTTCTGAACCGACGATTGAACCCATGAATACACCGTGTTCCCAAGACATAGCCTGGTGTACCAACGGAATAGTGCTCGGACGACGACCGCCAAAGAGGAATGCGTCGATCGGAACACCTGCGGGATCCTGCCATTCCGGAGCGATAGCCGGGCAGTTTTCAGCCTTAGCGGTGAAACGAGCATTGGGGTGAGCTGCTTTTTCAGTAGCGGTTGCCGGATCCCATTCGTTGCCTTTCCAGTCAACCAATTTGCCGGGAGCATCGTAACCAATACCTTCCCACCAAACATCTCCGTCTTCAGTAAGAGCGACGTTGGTGAAGATAGTATCTTTAGAAGCAGACATCATAGCATTTTTGTTTGAATCCATGCTGGTACCCGGAGCAACGCCGAAGAAACCTGCTTCGGGGTTGATAGCGTACAAGCGACCGTCTTTGCCGAACTTCATCCAAGCGATGTCGTCACCGATGGTTTCAACTTTCCATCCGGGGATGGTCGGGATCAACATAGCGAGGTTTGTTTTGCCGCAAGCAGACGGGAAAGCACCGGTAACGTACTTAACTTCGCCTTTGGGGTTAGTAAGTTTCAAGATAAGCATGTGTTCTGCCAACCAGCCTTCGTCACGAGCGATAGCTGAAGCAATACGCAATGCCAAGCATTTTTTACCGAGAAGAGCATTACCGCCGTAACCAGAACCGAATGACCAGATTTCACGGGTTTCGGGGAAGTGAGCGATATATTTCTTTTCGATCGGAGCGCAAGGCCACATACCGTTATCTGATTCGCCTTCAGCGAGGGGTTTACCTACTGAGTGAACGCAGGGAACGAATTCGCCGTCATTACCGAGAACTTCGAGAACCTTGGTTCCGACACGAGTCATGGTGTGCATATTGATTACAACGTATGCTGAATCGGTAAGTTCGACACCGATTTTAGCAATGTTAGAACCTACGGGACCCATTGAGAAAGGAATAACGTACATGATACGACCTTTCATGCAGCCATTGTAGAGGTCGAGCATGATGGGTTTAAGTTCTTTGGGGTCAATCCAGTTGTTGGTCGGACCGGCATCTTCTTGCTTTTCGCTGGCGATGTAGGTACGGCTTTCTACGCGAGCAACGTCAGAAACGTCAGAGCGGAAAAGAACACTGTGCGGTTTTTTGTCAAGTCTGGTAGCCAAACCTGAAGCAACCATTTCATCAGCAAGTCTATCGTATTCAGCGGCAGAACCGTCGCACCAATAGACACCTTCCGGCTTGCAAATTGCAGCCCATTCTTCTACCCAAGCAATCAATTTAGCGTGCTTGGTCGGGGTTTCGTTCAAATATTTTACCATTTGATCTTTCTCCTGATTGTTGTATGTTAATATTAGGGATAACTCATTTTAGTTGCAAAACCATTTTTTGCAACTCCCATATTGCACCCCCTCGTGCAACATTGGTTCAATTTATAATATAGTTTAACTTTTTAAAAAATCAAATTTAAAAACGATATATTTTACAGTTTTTTAACTTTTTTTGACTTGAAATATAACAAAAGTAGAGCTATATTGTAAAAAGGAATAGTTATATGGTAATTTTAAGGTAAATTTTTTTATGAAAACTGAAATTTTTTTAAGTTTAAGATATTTGAAGCCTGAACGGAGTGCAGTTGGGGTAATTACGGTGATTTCCATTATTGGAGTTACCCTCGGAGTTGCGGTTTTGATGGTGGTTTTGTCTGTGATGACCGGATTTACCGATTTGATGAAAGAAAAATTGCTCGACACCCAGGCGCATTTTCAAATTCGGTATGCTTACGCCAATTCGATTAAGCGGCCTAACTCTATTATTAAAACTATCGAAAAACATGGCGGTACTGCGGTGCCGATAGTCATGGAACCGGTTTTGCTGCAAGTCGGAAGAAACTTGGAGACAAGCATGGGGGTTATGGGAGTTAGGAAAGATGATTTCGCCAAAAGAGTTGATCTTTCGCAAATTCTTCAAAGCGGCAGATTTGAACTCGAAAAAGGCGAAGTGGTCATCGGAAGTGACTTTGCAAGAAAATACCGCTTGAGAATTGGTGATAAAATTTTGCTCCATTCGCCGAGAAAATTGACAGATATGGTACATCTGGGTGAAGACGGTTCAGTGTCGGTTAATGATGAGAATGCTATTTATCTCCCAAGTGAATTTACTGTGGCTGGAACTTATTCCTTTAATAAATCAGATTTTGACAGAAGAATGGTTTTTGTCGGAATCGACGATGCAGCAGAACTTTTTGGGTACAGATTAGGGAGTGCGAGCTGCATTTACGGTTATGTGGATGATCCCTATAATGTGGATGTAATTGTGAATAAACTGCGAGGAGAATTGGAGAAAGACGGCTATTATGTTTATTCATGGAAAGATATGAATGCAAGTCTTTTAGGCGTGCTTGATGTTGAAAAAAGAATGATGTTTTTCTTGCTGATTTTTATTGTTCTGGTGGCGGCATTCAGTATTACCAATACTTTGATAACCTCGGTATACAAGAAAACTCGTGAGATCGGACTATTGAAAGCACTTGGAGCATCCAGCAGTTTCTGTATGAGAGTTTTTGTCTATCAGGGCATGCTTGTCGGTGTTATCGGCAGTTTTATTGGAACGATTTTGGGATTTTTAGTAATTTATTTCCGCAACAATATTTTGGATATGGCATCAAAAATTGCCGGGCAGGATCTTTTCCCAAAAGAGTTTTATTATTTTGACGGACTTCCAGCAAAAATTGTTGCAACGGATGTGTTGGTAATTGTGGCGGTATCAATAGTTCTCTGTACATTGGGAGGATTGATTCCTGCAATTCGTGCGGCAAAACTTGACCCGGCAAAGGCTTTAAGATATGAATAGAGTTGAGAAAAAAATTATTATTGAATGTCGCAATCTGGTGAAAACTTATATCGTCGGCGACAATAAATTAGAGATTTTAAAAGGCTTGAATTTTCAGGCAGAGCAGGGGAGTTGGATCTCTATTCTCGGTGCATCCGGAAGCGGTAAAACTACTCTATTGAACTTGCTCGGTATGTTGGAAAAACCGACTGACGGGGAAATTATTATTGATGAAAAAAATATTTCTGAACTCTCCAATCGGGCGGTAAGTGCTTATCGTAACAGTAAAATAGGATTTATTTTTCAATCTTATCAGTTGCTTGGTGAACTCAATGTTTTAGAGAATATCATGCTCCCGGGACTTTTAAAGAAAAAATTCAGTACCAAACAGTGCTGGGAAAGAGCTGTCATGCTTGCCGAAAAAGTCGGAATAAGTCACCGATTGAAACATCATCCGTCAGAAATGTCCGGGGGTGAACAACAACGCTGTGCAATTGCTCGTGCTTTGATAAACGACCCGGAAATTATCCTTGCCGATGAACCTACCGGAAACTTGGACAAAGAAAGCGGCAATGGAGTTTTGGAACTTTTCCGTAAACTGCAAACAGAAGATAGCAGAACGATTATTATGATTACTCACAGTGATTATGTTTCATCACTTGCAGATAAAAGTTTTATTTTGGATAATGGAATTCTCATATTAAAATAACTATAAAGAAAGGAAAAATTATTATGCTTAACACCAATTTTCGTCCGCCGGCAGTGCCGTTAATTACCCATGATCCGTATTTTTCAATTTGGGCATTTCATGAAGATTCAATGGCTTTTATGGCGAAGCATTGGACAGGATTTGATCATTTGATGTATGCTTATTTGCGTTTGGATAATGGCGAATCTTATCGCTTTTTCGGTTCAAACCGCTTTGATGAATTAAAAATGACCCAGAAATCAGTTCAGGTTTTCCCGACCAGAACGATTTATGTTTTTGAAATTGAAAATGTGGTTTCTTTGAAGTTGAGTTTTATTACACCGGCTTTGCCGCATAAATTGGAAGTGCTTTCTCGTCCTGCAACTTATGTGCAGTTTGAAGTATCCTCATTGGACAACAAAGAACATCAAGTTCAACTTTACTATGAAATTGGACGCAGTTTGGCAATTAATCAGTTGGGTGAAGATGTCGTTTTCGGTCGTCAGGGTGCTGAAAAATTCGATATGCTTTATGTTGCTTCTGCTAACCCCAAAGTTCTTCAAAACAAAGGTGATAACTTGCGAATTGAATGGGGACGCGGCTGCTTGATTACCCCAAAAGATTACGAAAAGGATATCTGTGTGGGCTTTCTGAAAAACGCTCGTGAAAGTTTCAAAAATAACGGCACTTTGCCGGGAGATGAACTCGATTTACCCCAGCGTAATAATGATGACGGCGGTATTGCAATGAGTGTAGTTTATCCCATGCAGTTGAAGTCAGACGGAAAAGTTGAAAAACGCATGGTAATTGTTGCTTATGACGATATTAAGTCTTTAACTTATTTGGAACGCCCGCTTTTTGCTTATTACCGCAAGGACGGAATGACTTTCTCTGAAATGGTCGCGTGTGCGGTTGCGGAATATGAAAAGTTGGTTAAAGAGTGTGAAGATTATGATGATGAAATGATTGCAATCACCGAAAAAGTCGGTGGTGCTAAATATGCTCAACTTTGTGCTTTATCTTTCCGTCAGGCAATTTCAGCACACAAATTGGTTTACGGCGACTCTCGTGACAAAGCACCGTGGTTTTTCTCAAAAGAAAACTTCTCAAACGGCTGTATTGCCACTGTGGATGTAACTTATCCTTCTGCACCGTTGTTCCTTTTGACTGCACCGGCACTTATTAAAGGAATGATGTTGCCGATTTTGGAATATTCTTTGTGCGGTCGTTGGAAATTTGAATATGCTCCGCATGACTTGGGAACTTATCCTTTGGCAAATGGTCAGGTTTATGGCGGCGGAGAGAAAAGTGACGATAATCAGATGCCGGTCGAAGAGTGCGGTAATATGTTGATTTTGGCAGGAGCATTGCTCAAATTTGATAATGATGTCAAGTTGGTCAATGATTACTGGGATTTGTGGAAAAAATGGGCGAAGTATTTAACCCGTTACGGATTTGACCCGGAAAATCAGCTTTGTACTGACGACTTTGCCGGACACTTGGCACACAATTGTAACTTGTCAATTAAGGCAATTCTCGCTTTGGCAGCATTCTCACAGATGGCAGAAGCTCACGGAGATAAAGAATTGTCTGTTGAATATCGCAAATTGGCAGAGGATTGTGTTGCTTCTTATATCGAAGCTGCAATGCCGAAAGACCAGAATAAGTCCGGAAAATTGGCATTTGACCAAGAAGGTACTTGGAGTCAGAAGTATAACCTCGTATGGGATAAATTGCTCGGCTTGAACTTGTTCCCGGAATATATTGCCGAAAAAGAAATCAAGTGCTATCTCGAAAAAATGACTCCCTATGGAGTTCCTTTGGATAGCAGAAAGACATATACTAAGCTTGATTGGCAGGTTTGGAGTGCATGTTTGGCAAAGGATGATGAAACTTTTGCCAAGTTCATTGATCCGATTTATAATTGGTGTGAAAAAACTCCCGACCGCGTACCTTTGAGTGACTGGTATGAAACCGATGAACCGGGATATCATCATCAATTCAGAGCCCGTTCTGTTGTAGGCGGAGTCTTTATCAAGTGCCTTTATTCCGAAGAGGCAATCAAAATTTATCATGACAAATTGAAATAAGTTTGATAAACAAAAATAGATGATTTTTACGGAGCAGAGAAAAGTCTGCTCCGTTTTTTTTGTGTATAAAGGAAACAAACGAGATTAAAACGAAGCCAAGTCTGCGAGACGGTTCGCCGAATTGTCTTCGATTAAAGTTGTTTAGTGTGCTGTATGTTTGCCACCGTGGTATGCATGCCACCGTAAAAAAGTAACCAGGAGAATCGAGTGGCGTCGAGATTCTCCGATAGTTGGCGAACCCGTGGCAAAAGCTTTGTGGGGTCACTCCGTAAAAAAACGGAGGGACGCCCCTAAGATTTTGCCACATTTAGAAATCGCCAAACCGCCTAAGACCAACCAACTCAACAGGTACAACTGTCAAGGGCAGATGCCCTTGCGCAGGGGATTGGGGACGGCGTTAGTCCCCAAAAAGAAAACACATCGGCTCCGCGCCGATGAATAGACTTTTGCACTATGCCAAATTTGTGTAGAAAGGCTCAATTTTTAAAACAACAAAAATAAATAAATAGGAAATTCAAAGGAGATCAGCAAAGCGCATCTCTCCTATGAATTTCCTCGAAGTTAAAAACTTATTCTGGCGTGGGAGTGCCGGAGGCGGCATTAGACTTCCCTAAAAAAACTATAATTTTTGAAATTCCAAAATTACATGGTATTTAATTGATTCACCGGGGTTGAGGAATTTGCCGAAGTTGTTTGCTTTATCAAATTCACAACCGCCCAAAGAACTGTTAGTTGGTTCAAGTCCTAGGACATAAGCATTTTTTGACGGTTTTTTCCACTCAACGATGTATGGCAATGTGGTTGTATCGTATTTGACATTGAGGGCGATTCCGACATTTTTGTTAACAATTCTCATGGTAGCGAAGTTGTTTTGATCAGCAGGTAGTTCATGACGGAAGCAATGTTCGGAAAAGTCACTTAATGGTTGAGTATATTTATCCCAATCATTCAAGCCTGCTTCTGCTTCATTGTTTCTGGGGACGATTTTATGTTCCGGTAATTCAAATTCTACAAATTCAGAAACCAAAGGATAACCCAAGTTGCAATGGTAAAGAATTTCAGTAAATTCAGCTTTTTCTCCATAATTGGTTACGGTGTCGATAATTTCGATTTTATTTTCGCTGTAAGCTGTTTTGATGGTGCGTTCCAAAACCAAATTGGCATCGAATATACCGCTTTCCTGCAAGGTTGCATTGATTTCAATTTCTCCGTCTTTGCATTTGCAGTTTAATTGCTCTGCGCCCTCTGCTGAAATTGCTCCGTGAAGTCCTTGATTGCCGCTCGGTGAACCGACATTGCGAAGTCCACAAGTGGTCATCAAACCGCCTGTCCAATCTTTAAGCCATTTGCCGCTCGGAGTGGTGTGTCCGGTGGGAGTGCGAAAAGATACCGGGATTCCGCAGAAAAAACACTCAACAATATTCATGCCTCTATCTGGGGTTACGGTGAAATTTAATCCGCTGCCATTGGCAACATCAATAATTCTCTGTTGTCCGGCATTTCCTGACTCTAATCTGGCGACTCTTGCGTAATAAATTTGAGCATCATTGGCGAGATACGGACGAATTTTTTCAAAATTTTGATTCATAATAATTAGCCTTTCATTTTTCTTAAACGATAAAATAATATAACTGTTATTACAGAAAAAACAAATTTTTTTTTCGTATAGATAAAAAAAGATTTAAAAAAAATCAAAAACTGTAATTTTAAGCTATGAAAAAATTAAAAAAAATTATTGACAAATCATATTTTTGTTGTATATTATTATATGATTATTGGTAAATTTTTTCTATTTTTTTAATAATTACGGAGTTTAGTATGAGTTTTCAGAAAAATTGTGAAGATGTAGTTGCCAACCTTGGCAAAATTAAAATCGTACCGGTTTTGGTGCTTAATGACATCGATTCAGGTTTGAAAATGTGTGAAATTCTCTCTGAATGTAAATTAGAGGCGGCAGAGATAACTTTTCGTACTGCCGCAGCAGAGGGAATTATCAAGGCTGCAAGTGAAAGATTCCCGAATCTCTATTTGGGTGCAGGAACTATTCTCAATACCGCAGACTTGCACAGAGCATTTAATGCCGGGGCGAAGTTTGCCGTTGCACCGGGATTTAATCCGACAGTAGTCAAAGAGGCGGTGGCAAATTCTTACGCTTTCGCTCCCGGAATTTGTACTCCCTCTGAAGCAGAGCAGGCAATGGAACTTGGTTGTCGCTTTTTGAAGTTTTTCCCAGCAGAAGCAGCCGGCGGAGTCAAAATGATTCAGTCTTTGATTGCTCCCTATAAGCACTTGGGAATCCGTTTCATGCCGACCGGCGGAATTACTACTGAAAATGTTGCAAATTATCTCAAAATTAAGGAAATTGTCGCTGTCGGTGGAACTTGGCTCGGCAAATCTGCCGATATCGAAGCAGGTAATTTCGATGCAATCAGAGCTGCGGTCAAGGCGGCAGTTGAACTTAAAAATAATTTTTAAAAGTTAAGGAGTCTGAAATATGTTGAATTATAAGTCAGAGAAAGATTGTGCTTTTGACGCATTGAGTTTAGGCGAAATTATGTTGCGTTTCGACCCCGCAGACGGTAGAATTCATACTACTCGCACCTTTAATGTTTGGGAAGGTGGCGGAGAATACAATGTAGTAAGAGGTTTGCGTCGTTGTTTCGGTCTTCGCAGTGCAGTGGCAACTGCCTTTGCTGATAATGCAGTTGGCCGTTTGGTGGAAGATTTTATTTTGCAGGGCGGGGTTGACACTCGTTTTATCAAATGGGTAAAATATGACGGTATCGGTCGTGAAGTTCGTAACGGTTTGAACTTCGTCGAAAAAGGTTTCGGTATCCGTGGCGCAAAAAGTTGCAGTGACCGTGGCAATACTGCGGTTTCTCAATTGAAAGCCGGCGATATTGATTGGGATGAAATTTTCGGCAAGTATGGCGTTCGTCATTTCCATACCGGAGGAATTTTCGCCGCTTTGAGCGATACAACTCCCGAAGTGGCAATTGAAGCCCTCAAAAAAGCCAAGGAATATGGTACAATTACCAGTTATGACCTCAACTATCGTCCGAGTTTGTGGAAAAGTATCGGCGGAGTTGAAAGAGCAAGAGAGGTAAATCGTGAGATTGCAAAGTATGTCGATGTAATGATTGGCAATGAAGAAGACTTTACTGCTTGTTTGGGCTTGGAAATTGAGGGCGTCGATGATAATTTGACTAATTTGGAAACAGAGAGTTTCAAGGCGATGATCAAAAAGGCTGTTTCGGTTTATCCGAATTTCAAAGTCGTTGCAACTACTATGAGATCAGTTAAAACTGCCACCGTCAATGACTGGGGGGCAATCGCTTATGCTAACGGTCAGTTTGCCGAAGCAATTCATCGACCCAACTTGGAAATTTATGACCGAGTTGGGGGCGGAGACAGTTTTGCTTCCGGTCTTATTTACGGACTTTTGAGTGGAGAAGATATTGAATTTGCCGTAAATTGCGGTGCTGCGCATGGTGCTTTGGCAATGACTACTCCGGGTGATGCTTCAATGGCGACCAAAGATGAAGTCCTTAAAATCATGAAGGGCGCAGGTGCCAGAGTTGACCGTTAAAAATTTTTAGATATAAAAAATGCTTCACTCTCATTTTTCAGGGTGAAGCATTTTTTTAGCTTTTTAATATTCGATTTTTAATCCCAGTTCTCGTGCTCCTAAAAGGAAAAGTAATAGAGATGGAGTATATCCGCCTCTTACAATAAATGTCGGTGTTTTGCCGCTTAATGGGTGCAATTCCTGAACAAAAGGATTGTCGGGATTCAGCAACGCTCGTGTCCAGCGAAGCAAAAGCCGTCTCTTTTCTTCATTTTTTCCATAGTAATCAAGCCATAACATTGCTCGCAAAGAGGTAGGAGCCTGACTATTTGAACCCCAGGAATTTCTAGGATAGGTATGATCAAAAGAGGGATCAGATAAAGCAACCGACGGGTATGGCCATGGTGCGGCAAATTCTTTCTCGTCTTCAAAATAACGCTTGTAAATGCGGTCAAACCGTTCTTGACTGCATACTTGATTCAAGAAAACTCGTGTAATGTGTTCAGTGCGGTATTTTCTAAAACCCTGTGGAGAGCGGTCATAATAAAATTCATCTTCCTCGTCATAGAGCAGTTCTTCGATTTTTTGACGCAAAATTTCTGCTTTTGCTTTCTGCATTTCTGCTTCTTTGGGCATATTGAGATTTTCTGCAAGTTCTGCCAGAGCCTTTAAGTTTCCGTAACGCATGCAACTTAAATCGACAGAAAGAATCGGCATTACTTCCAAATCGGGCATGTTTGCGGCTTCATTGTCTGGACAAGTTTGAGGTATACCGCCGTCAGTAACTCGTTTGTCATTGTCATGGCCGGTGTCCCATTCGCAGTACATTTCTACCAAGCCGGAGCCTGATTTGTTGCGATTTTTTTCAAGCCATAAGTCGTATGCGGCACCGCATTGATAGATTCTTTTTAAATCTTCTTGCGGACGATTGAGTTTTTTAGCAAGTTCATAGGCACAGCGTGTAAAACTCCAAACCGTTTGTAAGTGCCAGAATTGTGATGTTTCATTAGTCAAGGTCATAAAGGGCAGAAGTCCGTCTTCTCGTTGGCGATCCATGAAAAATTTGATCGAATCCCATGCCGCTTCCGGGTCGTAGTCTGCCAAAAAATAGTTATCTTGATTGTGTTCCAACCAGATTCCGGGATAGGTGTCACCGGGAATTAAAAGTCGATAATCGCGGTAGTAATCAAACTTGCGGATGTTACTTTTCAGTAATTCGACGGCAGTTTTTGCTTTTTCTGAAATTGCATGCAAATCATTTTGATTGTATTTTTCTTCTACTATCATTTCTTGAGTCCTTGTTTTAAATAGAGTTAGAAGTTTGACATAAT
>JAZRSP010000026.1:0-1282 GCA_045651565.1 Victivallaceae bacterium
ATTTTGTGTGTAAGAGGAAACTGCGACACTGAGGTTGACCAGATGGTGCTGGAGTTCCCTGTTTTGGCAGAGTATGCGATTATGTATTACGAAGGCAAAATGATGTTCTTTACTCACGGACATATATTAAATGAGTCCAAACCGCCGATGCTTAAAAAAGGTGATGTCTTGTTCAATGGTCATACACATATTCCGTGCGTCAGAGAGCATGATGATTATATTTACATAAATCCGGGTTCAGTTTCGATTCCGAAAGAAAATTCGGCGCACAGTTACATTACATTTACCGACGGATTGATTGAATGGAAAAATCTTGACGGAGAGGTTTACAACACCTATTCAATTTGAAAATTATTTTAAAACAGAACGGTTTTTGCAGCAGGTACATAAAATATTGTACCTGCATTTTTTTGCGTAAATTACACAAAATATAGGCAAGAATCTAAAATTTGAGATGATTTTTCCGAGGTTTTTAATGGATAGAATTGTGGATTCAAAAGAATCATTGATTGAACTTATAGACAGGGCGAGAATTGCACAGAAAAAGTTTGCAGAATTTTCGCAGGAACAAGTTGATCGAATTTTCAAAGAAGCGGCAATTGCTGCAAACAAAGCACGAATCGAACTTGCACAAATGGCGGTCGAAGAAACTAAAATGGGAGTTATGGAGGACAAGGTAATAAAGAATCACTATGCGGCAGAGTATATTTACAATGCATACCGAAATACAAAAACATGCGGTGTGATTTCTGCCGATAAGACATACGGAATCAAAACTATTGCAGAGCCGATTGGTCTTATTTCGGCACTTGTTCCGACAACAAATCCGACTTCTACAACTATTTTTAAAATATTGATTTGTTTGAAAACTCGTAATGCAATTATAATCAGCCCTCATCCGAGGGCTAAGCAATGTACGGTAGCCGCCGCCAAAATCATGGCAGAGGCGGCGGCTCGGGCGGGCGCGCCTGAAGGGCTTATCGGCTGGATAGATGCGCCCGCAACGGATCTGACTGAATTATTGATGAAAAAGTCAGATACCATACTTGCAACAGGCGGCCCCGGAATGGTAAAGGCCGCCTATTCGAGCGGAAAGCCGGCACTCGGTGTCGGTGCAGGAAACGTGCCGGCGGTAATTGATGAAAGTGCCGATATAATCTTGGCGGTGAATTCGATAATTCATTCAAAGGTTTTCGATAACGGAATGATTTGTGCATCGGAGCAGGCGGTTATTGTGCCGGAGAAAATTTATGCGAAAGTTAAAAAAGAATTCGCAAGGCGC
>JAZRSP010000027.1:0-2389 GCA_045651565.1 Victivallaceae bacterium
CGCATGGCAAAAGGGCATTCCACTTTGGCGCAGCAGCTTCTGAAAGTGCATCCACATCCCAAATACAGCTGCTGACAGAACCATTTTGTTTGGAAATAACAGTCAGACGCTTACATTGTGACAAACAAGCTGTTTTCAGACCAAGTCCAAATCGCCCCAAATCGGAAGAACTTCTGCTTTCAGTCGGACATATTTCTCCGCCAAAACGCATAGCTTCTTTTATTCCCTCTGATGACATCCCGCAACCATCATCAATAATGGCGATCCATGGATTTGCATCATTCCAGCGGTACTGCACAGAAATTACCGACGCCTCAGCTGCAATAGAGTTGTCAATAATATCTGCAAGAGCTGTTTCCAGTGTATAGCCGATATGGCGCATTGATTGCATTAAAAACGCCGGATTCGGTAATAATTCGACGGTATCACAGTTCATTTCCAGCAGCTCCTGTCTCTGTCTGCAGCCTTGCCGGATTTTACCCAGACATCTACTTCGTCACGTTTGAATTTCCAGAATTTTCCCATGCGATGGCCAGGCATTTCACGATCTTCGATCCATTTATAAATCGTTTCCCGCGTCACACCGAGATATTCGGATATTTCTTTCATAGAGAGCCAGCGTTCTTCCATCATTTCCGCACCTTTAAAGACAAAAAGCCACAGCAATATATACTTTCGCATAATCTACTGTGGTTTTATCGCGTTTACAAGTCGCAAAAAGTAGTTTTTATTAAAAAAACATGATTTTTTCAAATTAAAGTCGATTTGAGCGAAATTGAGAGAAGTTGCCAGTCCTCAATTCTTTGTGCAATTGCTTCGGTTAATAGAATACCTTCAAAGCTGCTTAATCAATAAAAAAAATCCAACATAGTGTATTTTAGCTACGGGGAACTACATACGTAAGATTTGGAAAATATAATTTATTTTTTGTTTATATTTTTTACAAATGATGCTTTATACCATTTACGATTTGATAAGCGGCAGATTTTTTCAGTTTTTCCGGAATCCGATCTGCCAGCGGGTGTGTTGCGGCTGGTTGTACAACACGAGTCTCTGGCGGGCATTATAACATTGATCCGGATTGTAGTTTCAGCAATGCGTTTATTACAATTAAGTTCGAATTTATCCGCGATACCACCAGATTGAGGACGGAGGCAGATAAAGGCAAGAAAGCATAGCCTATTTTTATTAAAGCAATCAGAGGACGAATGGAATCTCTCTTGTTGTTCCGTATCGTTCAAATGCCTGTTTCAGGTGTTCCTGATCGGAATCGCTGTCGGTCGCATCGGGATAATGTTCTACCGGAAGTTCCCGGCAAGAAAGAGTTCCGGCTGAATAAATGTATTCTCCATACTCCAGACTGCCGCCTTCTTCATAATGAAGTTGCAAAGATTTTATTGGCGTAATTTCATTGAGAAACTTTATCAGAGCAATGACCTCTTCATCACTGTATCCCCATTTTACCCAATATGCCATGCTTACCTCTTTCTCATAGACATAAAACACAGCATCAAAAATATATCGGTCAGAACCAGCGTAGAATCCCTTACGCTGTTGGTCGGCTGCTTCTTTTAATTGCATTAAAACCGCATTAACTTTAAGAGCCGCTCTTTTGCTGCGGCATTCAATTTTTAAGGAAATAAAGCATATATTTGCCATAATTTACTCCATAAATAAAAAGTGGCAGACTTTGCCCGGTCTGCCAGCGGGTGTGCGCCGTGGAGGGTGTTGCGGCTCGTTGCGCTGTACGAGTCTCTGGCGGGCGTTATAACATTGAGTCAGATTGCAGTTTTAGCAATGGGGTTATTACAATATTGTTTGAACTTATCCGTGATTCCACCAGATTGTGATTCGGACGGCGATGAAGCCGAGAAAACACATTCCGGAAATGCTCCATACGGCTATCGCAAGCGGGATGGCTATGTAGAGTGTTCCGAATCCGGCGAGGAGTGTCAGAAACAATGCTGCGGTTACTATGAGTTCCCAGCGTTTCAGGCGTGTGGATGTCTTTTCGATCAGGATGGTTTTATCCATGGCGGTATTCCTTCCAATCTCCGTTTTTGATGACTTTTGTCATTGGTGGTAAGGTGTTCATGATGTAAATCCAACCAGTATCTGTTGTGCCGTCTGCAAGTGTGCAGGAAATGAGTTGACGGTCGTAAAGCCTGGGGTATCCCTCCAAACGGTCTACGGCAGCCCAATCGGCAATGGGAATTTCAATCAATTCGACTTTGACAGAGGTGTTGCCCTCCATCTGGAATGCCGGGAATCCGCAGCCGGTATCGTAGAGTGTTCCGATTACTGTGCAGGGTGTGATTTTGACAGCGTTCTGGCAGAAATGGTACTTCGGTTCCCCGGACAGCAATGTGCCGTAAACGATAAGTTTTAC
>JAZRSP010000028.1:0-8674 GCA_045651565.1 Victivallaceae bacterium
AATTTTATAACTTAAAATAGTATTTGTTTTTTTATCTCACATAGAAGATATAAGTTGATTTCGGCTCCATTTCAAAATCAATTGATTTTACTTTGCCGTATTTTACATCATTCGGGAAACACATATCAACTTCTTTTGCAGTAGGCAAAGTAAGTTTCTGTTTGCCGCCTTTAAGGCTATGGAAAACCACAAAATTCATTCCTGCATAAATAATCGGTTCAGAATTATTACTATAAACATGAGCCCCTGCCTCACGGAAAAGTTCTCTTAATTCATCCCGCGTCCATTTGCCGTCAGGTGAGTAATAGACATTTTCATTAACTTTAATAACTTTTCCCGGTTCATTTAATTTGCCGGGGAATCTTGTTACATTCATGCCTGTATATTCATTAAAACTGGCAACACTTCTGCCGTTTTCTGTTAAATATCCCGGTGCAAAACTGAAAAATATCTTCTTGCCCATTTTCTTTAACTTATTAACCAAAGCCAATTTTTCAGGAGTTGCATAATACAAATTCGGGAAAACATAGACCTTGAATTTATCAAGGTTAATTCTCTCCAAATCCTGTACTGACAAGGTTTCAAAAGGTACGCCGGAATGGGTCAATTCTACCACAAAATCACTTACAGTTTGCTTATAAAGTTGATCCCAGCGAGTTGCACACATATAGAGCAAACTCTCGTAATCTGCAACAAAACAGACATCACTTTGAATTTTATCATCTGTCAAAGGCAACTGACGAATTGCTTTAAACTTGCGGATTCCTGCCATAATTTCGTCATCATTATAAAATTGACGATTAAAATCTTTGAACCATATCCCTGCATTACGGCAAATCACCTGTCCGAAATCTCTTGCCAACATGGCATTTGATTCACGACCATTAGTTGCAAATTGCAGCATATCACGACTCTTTGCTTTGTCCAAATGGGTACTTGAATCCCCTTCCAAAATCGCCAATTTATTGTATAATGTGGGTGATTCCAAAAGTCCTTCTGCTAAACCTGCCTCTCCAAATTTTCGATATTGAGTGTACATAAAAGGAGAAGCCAAAAAATCAGTTACATTTGAAGTTAATCTCTCATTCTGATAATAGTGGCGATGCTCAGGTCCGAAGTGCATACCGAAAAAGTATCCGCCGTAATTACCGACCGGTACTCGGTTTTGCGAAGCCTGCTTAACCTTGCTGTTGAACTCGATATTAGTTAAATAAATTTGTTCATGCAGAGCATGCAAGTAATCAATCACTGCACGATTTTTCTTCGGATCGCGCAAATGGTCTCTTCCCAATTTCAACCGTTCCTCAACTGTCGGGAAATCAGCAGTTTCAAATGTTACAGTATCATCACCCCATGACTTGCGGAGAGCCTCTACATCATTGTTGTAAATTTTTCTCAAATAATTTCTAAATGCAAGCAGCATCGGTTTGGAAACATCAGGAAGTTTATTGGCGAAACCATAGCAAAACCACTCTCGGAAACAACCGTAATCAACTCGATAAGCGCAAATTCTCTTTGCCGCCGGGGTTGATTCCAAATACTGAACCACTTTAAACAATACATCTCCCATTTCCTGTCGGAACTTCAATGAGGCAAAACTCGGCGCTCTGAACGCATAATCTCCCAAAACAGCCTTCGGGTCAATCGGTTCAGTTGCATATTGAATAAGCTCATCCGGATTTTTGTCCATCCACCAGCCTGACGGATATGATGCAGTCAAATAAACGATAAAATAGGCATCAGGATTAAGTTCGAGAGCTTTATAAATTCTCTTTTCAATCAAATCAACCGATAAAAAATCACCTTCCCATGGCTCACGCATTTTTCCGGTAGATTCATCTTTAATTTTTTCGCAGGTAACAAAACCGATTGCATTAAGCGGCATGTCCGCATCTTTGAAATTTTTAATCTGCCGAACAAACTCAGGCTTTTCCTGCTCCCAAGGATAATCGCAAAGATAAAAAAGAATGTCATAATATCTATCACCGATTTTAAATTGCGGTTGCTTATTATCAAAAGAAATTACAGTTTTTTGATGAGGTTCTTTTGATAATTTTTCTTTAATTGCTGCATAATTGTCCGCAAAACAATTAGTAATTGTTACGCCGACAAAAGATGCCGTAATCAATGCTTTGAAAATAAAGTTTTTCACATTTACACTCCTTTCGTTTTTTTATTGCAAGTAAGTATATATAGTATAGCGTAAAAATATCAATAAAGCAAGAGTTGTTGTTTGTAAAAAACAATGATTTTTTTGCAAAAAATGATTGTTATAAAAATTATTAAAAAGTATTAAATATATTCGGAAAATAAAACTTGACATTTTATTTTTATATGCTATTTTTATAAAAAACAACAATTTTATTAAAAATGGTGAAATTATGGAACAAGCTATATTGGCATACGCTGGAAGAGATACTTTTGTAAAACATTCAGATTATCATTCACATCAAATCAACGAATTGATTTATATTGTGCGAGGAGAATGCAAAATTCATTTTTCAAACGCCGTAACATTTCATGGTTTTCCCGGAAGTGTTTTTGAAATTCCGTCAAATCTCGGTCATGAGCGGGAAAATATTACTGAATGTGAAACTATTTATGTAATTTTTGATCGCGAAATTCAACAAGAATCTATGAAAGCGATTTTTACCGACAGTAATAACGACCCGATGATTAAACAGTGGCTTCTGGATATTCTGACTCTTAACAGAAATTTTGAAATTGAGCAAGCAAGTGCCATTTTGAATGCCATTTTGCTTCGATTGCACAAAATCCGATTGATTCAGCAACAGGAAAAAGAAATTCACCCGGCATTAAAAATTGCCTGTGATTACATAACAAAACATTGTGCCGAAAATATTGCTATTGCCGATATAGCAAAAATTGCTTGTGTGAGCCAAAGTCACTTAAACTTACTTTTTCGACAAGAATTTAAAATCGGTCCTTTAAAATGGTTATTCCATGCCAGGATGAGATTAGCCCGCCAATTACTGCTTAATCCGATGTTTTTTATCGGTGATGTAGCAGCTCAATGCGGCTACAAAGACATATATTATTTTTCAAAGGCATTCAAACAATACCATCATATTACACCGACAGAATTCCGTCAAAATCCCAAAATTTTTATTAATCAAACCAACCATTGAGTAAGCAAAAAAATCACTTAATATCAATTATTGAGTCGATTCTTGCTGCATAAAACTCATCCGGCTCTGTTTTTTTGACATAACGGTGCATACCTTCCGGGTTTTCAGTAAAATAATTCATTCCGGTAGAACCGTCAACCTGGGCAGTACCATATACGCTTGTGTATCCCTCCTGCTCCAAATTGCCGGAAGTTCCAAGCAGAACCAACATCGGATCCCATGAACAACGCCCATTAGGGTAATTATTATCAACCATTGCCTGATACAAGAAATCATCATGATCAAGTTTAGTTCCGGTAATCACAGTGACACCAACTTCAAATCCCAAAAATGTTATCGGAGTCGGCCAATTCTCGCAAAGATATTCAGCGGCCTGTGACGCTCTTAAATTATTACAGAAATTATGTTCTTTCGCACCCTCTGGAACATCCCATTTACCTGCCATAATCCACAAATGGTCTGCTTTTTCACGCACCAGGTCAATCCCATTTAAAGGCGAAAACTCATCTGGTTCGCTTTTTAAAAGATTGGCTAAAACTTGCGGAAAACCTATTTCGAGAAT
This sequence comes from Victivallaceae bacterium, assembly GCA_045651565.1. Lineage (GTDB taxonomy): Bacteria > Verrucomicrobiota > Lentisphaeria > Victivallales > Victivallaceae > RGIG5270. Next base: position 3,712 of record JAZRSP010000028.1, read on the forward strand.
GTTAATTTTTTCGTTTGATTGAGCTAAAATCTTACGATAAAGTTTAATCGGATTTTCTGCATCGGCATTTGATTTAATATTTTTTGCAAATTTGGATAAACGCTCTTGATATCGTCCCTCTCCATAGAAATCTGTGCCCTCATAATCAATTCCTATCGGGATATTGCTAACTCCTGACAATTGCAAAAAACCATCTAATCCTGCTGCTGAATATTCCATGCAGGCATTAATCACAATTCCGTCGAGAGAAATTTTACCTGCTTTATGCAAGTTGAGCAAAAGTCTTATTGCCACAGCATCATCGCAGTCCGACCACCAATCAGAACCCAAAATAAAATGTTTCATCTCTCAAAATCCTTTACGAAGCATTACGGTATAATATAACACAGAATTTATAAAATTCAAACTATTCCAGTTCAAACTCCACAATTGCCACCGCCGCTGCCGGCAAAGTATATGAAGATGAATCAATTTTTATTTCTTTCGGTTCAAAAATCTCCGGAGTAATCACACAAACCTCATCAGCCGGGTCATTGGAAATTTCCAAAATTCTACTCGGAATAACTGTTGTGTCACCAATTTGAAAATCAATTTTATGTGCCGTAGTGCGATTACAATTTACCAAGTGCAAATAATATTTATTCCCTGTGCGGCTCGCACATGCATCAATATTAGTATCAACTTCCACATCTACCGCAAACTCGCCGATATTTTGACTCATAATTTTCATAATCGTTCCTGCCGGCAAGAAATAAGGTTCACCGCCATTAATCCATGGACTGGGAAGCATAATCGCATTATTCTGCCATCTGGTTCCCATAAAATCTGCAAGTGTTGCAATTTCTACCGCATCGGCATGTCTCTGCAACACATTCACACATCTTGCATAAGCCACTCCTGCATACCATGAAGACAAATAATCTCCTCTATGGCGTCCGCGAATATTGAAATGTCCCTCGGTAATTGCTAATTTTGCACCATACGGAGCAACTGAATTACGCATATATTTAATTCTGTCTTCAAAATCAACTGCCGCCTGCAAAGAAACTTCCCAGGTAGCATCTGCGTCTTTTCGATAATTCATTCCCTCAATAGTATTATACATCGGGGTATCACCGAAGTGATTATGGAATGCAACCAAGCAGGAATTATCCGCCACACTTTCACATACCTTTTCTGTCCAGTAGCAAGTCGCGCCGTTTTGATAACGCTCTCTCCATGCGGCATTTGGACCATCGCCCCAAACAATAAACTTCAATGATGTATCGACATCTCGCATTTTTCTAATAAATTCAGGTGCAAGTGCTGCATTTTCCTCGGCAGTAAATCCTCTTGCATCATAACTTGTTTCATTGCCGATCTGCCAATATTTAATATTAAAAGGATCTTTGTAGCCGTGACTTTGACGCAGTTTATTATCTGGATCATTACAGTAAGCTACCCAATCTGCCGCTTCATCAGCATTACCTAGGCGATTCATGTCTGGACGCGGATAAGCCCAATGCTTCCTACCGTCAGACTCAAAGTTCACACAGAAAAGCAATTCGCTTTTCACCTCTTTTGCCAGCTCTGCCAACTCACAAGTTCCGACCATATTGGCATAGTACCCATCCCAGCATAAATTCAACATCGGTACTCGTGCACTCTGTTTACCGACGGCTTCATACCAATGGTAATAACTTGCGAAACACCCTCCCCAACGAATCATCGGCGGAGCGAGTTTTTTTACCATCTCGACCGCTTTTGGATGCCATTTTTCATTCACCCAATCCCAACAAGCATCAATTGAAGTATCGGAACTCCCCAGAGGTTCCGCAAATTGCATAAAAAGATACGGAGATATTCTATGTTTAGTTGTTTGATTTATTTTTATTTTTGCCATTTTCATTTCCTTAAAATATATAAATTATTTCAAATAAAATATTGTTGTCGATTTAGGTTCAGTGAAGAATTTGATTATATCAGTTTCTCCAAAATCTTTTTCATAAGGTAAAATCATCTTTACTTTTTTTGTTTCAGGAAGTTTTATAATTGTTTCTCCTCCATTTGCAGTATGATGGGTTACAAAATCATTATTTGCATAAATTACATCATTCTGGTTGTCACAATAAATGTGAATTTGGGCATCTTCAAGAATTTGACGAACGACTGCTCGCGGAAAAAGCCCTGTAGTTGATAAATAATGAGTATTACCCTGATCTTTACGGCAGGCAATCGTAAGCACCTCATCACTCATTCCGATTTTTGCATCTGCATTTTCAATACTGAAAAGCGGACCTGTTTTTAATAATTTATGCTTTATTATTTCGTTATTATCAAGGAGCAGAATAGTTCTCTCTTGAATTGTTTTATCAACAATTTTTACCTGAAAAGAACTTATATCCCTAATACCTGATAGGTCATCTCCATTTTCAGATAGCCAACCTGGGGCAAACGACCAAACAAAAGTTTTATTCCCCTTAGATTTTAAATTTTCTATAATCCTTCTTTCTTCTGTGTCTAAATAAAATGCGTTCGGGAAAAAATAAACATCATAGTCATCTGCGATTTTTAAGTCATCAATTGAAATAATATCCCATGCTGCGCCACTGTGACTGATTGAATCTATCAACCTGCTGACAGTCAGGTAAGGCAAAGCATCCCATCTTTTGATACACATATACAGCAGATTATTGTAATCTCCGACAATTGCTACTTTTGCGGTACTTTTTCCTGTAACCGGAAGTTTGCGTGCTGCTGATATTTTTTCAAAAAGTTCAGCAAATTCACTTGTATCGTAAAAATCTCTACCAAAGTCAAGAAACCACATCCCCATATTACGAGTTAAAATTTGTCCTAAATCTCTAATTAATAAAGCATTTGATTCTGCTTGATTATATGCGAATTTCTGAAAAGCACGATTTTCCAAATGAGTTCTCGTATCATTTTCTAAAATTGCTAATTTTCCATAGAGTTTATGAGAATTGGCCATTTGCTGTGAAACTGCGCCTGCTCCCATACCTCTGAATTCATCATTATAAATTTGAGCAGTAATTTGAAAATCAACATAATTACTATTTAATCGTTCGGTATTTAAAATATGACGATGTTCTGCTCCCATGTGAATACCGGCAAAATATCCACCATAATTACCAACAAGCAATTTACCGTCAAAAGAGTCTTTCAGAACTTTATTGCAAGCCATTTGCAAATCGAATATTTCTTTATGCACAGCCTCCAAATAATCTAATACTGCTCGATCTTTAATCGGACAACGCAAACTTGCTGCTGATGTTTTTTGTCTTTTTCTGGGAGAAGGAATTCTGGCGTTATCAAAAGTTACAGAGGAATCCCCCCAACTTTTTTGTAAATTCTCAACAGTACCATACTTATTTTGGAGATAGGTTCTGAAAGCATCCAACATCGGCTTTGATACATCAGGCTGTAAATCATAATCAAAACCATTTTGAAACCACTCTCTTGAAGCTCCAAAGTCAACTCGCAAAGCAAAAACTCTATCTCCATAAGGTGATTTTTTAATAGCTTCACAGATTTGAGTTAAAACATCACATAAATCTTTCCTCCAAACTTTACTTGCTGCACTTGGTGTAATATAGTTACCGCCATCTGCATTGCACTTATAATCAACCTCAGTATCAGGATAAGCAATACACTCTTCCGGATGAGCTTTTTCCCACCAAATTGTATGGTATCCTGCTGTAATACAAAACATAATATAAGCGTCCGGATCAGCCTCCAATACCGCTTTTATTCGATTTTCAACTTCAAAAAGTGCAACTTCTTTACCGGGAGCAAAACATTGTTTTTGAGAACCATCAGGCCACTTGACAAATTCATGCAATTGAAAACAAACCCCATAAAGGTGTATGTCGGCATTTTTAAACATCTCTACCTCACGGCGAAAAGACTCTTTATCCATAGGCCACTTATAAGGATACATGAACATCAAAGTTTCATACTCTTTGCCATTAATCACAAATTGCGGTTTACCATTATGATAAGTAATCTCGGATTGAGTTGCAGCCGACAGAAAAAAAGATAACACGCACAACCCCAATAACAACCAAAACTTTTGCATAAAATACCTCATATAAATTTTAATATTTTATTGCGTTGTTGTCAGCTGAATAAATTGTTACAAGTTTATTTGCGACCAAAACTCCCCGCGAATTCATTACCGGCAAAGCTTTTTCGTCAAAAAGTGCATCCTCGTCAGCACTCTGCACACTTCCGTCAAGCATCATTACATTGCACTCATCATCATGACGAAGTTTAAGGATTGAGCACCCGATTTCAGAAAATTCCTGAGAGAGATTGACTGCTCGAAAATTTTTATTACTGTAATTATCTGTGCAACACTGACTATCACCACCGATAATTAAACGATCAGGACTGTACTTGATAAGTCCGTTTGGGCTTTTCCAAACTGCGTTACCAAAAAGTCTATATGGTGTTTGATGTTTAAAACTGTACGGCAAAGCATAAGCATATTGAGAAACAAAATTTCCTTTAGCCGGTGTAATTTCAGGGCAAATAAGTTCTTTAGGACAAAAACTATCACGCTTTTCAGAATTCATCCGCAATAAATCAACCAGTTGAAATTCAGGATTAAGATAAGGAACCAAACGGATATATGCACTGGCACTGCACCACAACGAACCATTGCTTAAATAACTGTAAATAAATCCATCATTATCATTGGCATAAGATTGCATTGCAGAATAAACTTTATGTAAATTAGCAGCACAAACGCTTTTTTTACTGATTTTTAATTGTTCACTATGAACGCTGAAAACAAGAGTCAGCACAATAAATGCAACTGACAATACGGATAAAAATTCATGAAATGCAAAACTGTTCTTTCTCATATTTATCTCCATTTTTTCGATAGTAAAATAATAAACCAACTAAACTATACATCAAAAAAGAAGATAAGCAACAGTTTTTATTTATAAATTATAAT
>JAZRSP010000029.1:0-1324 GCA_045651565.1 Victivallaceae bacterium
TATTGACAAAATTGCACCGACTGCCCCGAAAGTTTCTGCCGATATTACCGCACCGACTAACGGTAAAGTTACAGTAAGTGCGACTTATAGCGAGGATTCTGTAGTTAAAGAATATAGTTATGACGGTTTGACTTGGGAGGATTATCCAAAAGAGTTGGTCTTTGATGAGAACGGAATTATCTATTTCCGTTCAAAAGATGAGGCAGGTAACTGTTCCGAAATTGTTGAATATGAGGTTGGCAATATCGACAAAATAAACCCGGAAGTTAATTCGATTGTTGTAAAAAATGTTCTCAAAGGCGTTTTGTTGCAAGGTAAGTTCTCTGATAATGTCGAAATTGCTTCAATTCAATATCAGGTGAATAATCGAGATTGGATTGAGTATAATGTGGATGGAGCATTTTTATTATATAATGCTGATGTGAAATTCAGAGTAATTGATACCGCAGGAAATGTTATTGATGATAGTTACTCAATTACTGATTTAGGAGAGCATAAAACTTTGATTTCGTGGAGCAAAAGTAGTTCAAACGAAGTTTATAAAGTTAAGTTTTTCAGCGTAAATTCAGCTGCAAATGCTGGTGTGATGATTGATGGCATAAGTTTTGATTGCTTAACTGCATTGAAAGGCTGCTCTTATAAAGTGTTTAATGAGGATAATTCAGAAGTAAAATCAGGCACTATCAATAATAGCAATTTAGCTCTTCCTGATTATTTCAGAGCTTCTGCGGATAGCGTAAGTGATTTATTCTTGGCTAGAAGCAATGGTACTTGGAATAATAATTACTCTGCGGAATATCAGGGTAGTGCGAATTTGACTCAAAAGTTGAGTTTGGCTGGGAAGAATAAGATTTGTGATATTTTTGTCGGCTGCGATGATAGTAATATTCTTTTCTTGACCAATGACAAAAATGGCGACGCGCTCTTTATTGACGACATTTACTCCGATTCGTACAATAATATGGGCGTAAACCAAAGCCGCTTGACTATGATTAAGGAAATTCAAGCAGGCGAGGGAAATGATATTATTGACCTTACCAGTAAAAATTTTGAGTTCAAAGGCGGTGAGTTGACTATTCATGGCGGTGACGGAGATGATGTTATTTGGGCAAATGACAGCGTGAATAATGTTATCTGTGGCGGTCAGGGCGATGATACTCTGGTTGGCGGAAGTAAACAAAACACCTTTGTTTTTGAAGAAAATTGGGGTGATGATGATGTTTATTATAATGGCACAGTTACTTTGCAGTTTCTCGGAAGAAAAGAGGGAGATTTGACAATTAATGATAATGTCATTTCCTATAACGGCAACAGTGTAACCCTC
>JAZRSP010000030.1:0-4809 GCA_045651565.1 Victivallaceae bacterium
AAATAGAAAGAGCCAGAGGCTTGAAAAATACAATAGAACGGCTGTTGACTCCTTCAACAACAAATATTCAGTTTGCCAATTTGGGTTCTGAAATTCAAATTTATGACCAAAGAAAATACGCGCCGCAACCACGCAATATAGATGAGAACGATTGTTTTTCTATGCTCAGCAAACTATTGCAATGCGACAATCCACAATCTGTCGCAGCCGGAGATGCGGTAGTAACTGCGCCGGTAGGCGGCTACAGCATTCCGATGTACACAGACTGGCGCCTGCTGGACCGCCGGGACATTTATGTTTTCAAATTTGGGGAAAGCGATTTTGTAAAAGTTGTGAACGAACTCCTAATGATCGCCGCGTGTGTGTCAAGGGACTCCGAAGAAGATATTGCCGAGAGAATAAAGTTTATTGTTATGGCAGAAAAATGTGGTACAGAGGTGAAAAATAACGATATTAAGTTTTGGGGATTAGACGAGCTGTTCGCCGAAGCTCAAATTTACGGATGTACAATACCTGTTGAGCTTGAAAGTGATTTTGATCTTTATCGGCGCAAAACATCCCCGAAACGGGCTAATCCTTATGTGGTTGAGCCGTTCTTGCGCCGCAACTCATGGATGCTCCTTTCTGGAGAAGAAGGCACCGGAAAAAGTTTTATGGCAATGGCATTGAGTGCTGCAATCGCAACCGGGGGTAAACTTTTTATGGATTGGAAAATCCGGCAACGGAAAGCTGGGGTACTGTACATCGCCGACAGCGAAATGACAGATGAGATTATCCGGGAACGGATGTCGATATTCAGAAAATTATACAAGGGATGTCAAGAAAAACTTATAGTCAAATCTGTAAAAAATTTAAATTTGCTTGAGGATGGAATTGATTATATTGAAAAGCTTTTGCAAAAAGAAAGTCTTGCCGGCAGGGTAGCAGAAGTTCTGGTACTGGATCATCTGCTGAAACTTTCAGGAGCTGAAGGAGATCAAAAAGAGCATTGGCCTAAAATCCGGGAGTGGATTGAACAGCTCAACGAACGTGGATTGACAATAATTCTGTTGCATCATGAGTATGCTGGCAGCAGGATGCTTGGTTCCAGATTGATTGCGGCCGATGCTCCGGCTCGCATACATTTGGATGTTGTAGAACAACCGGATGGGGACAAGATCAATTTTGGTGTAGCGGTTGTAAAGAACCGAGGTGGAAAGCTGAAGCGGGAAGCAATACCTGTGAGCCTGTGTCTCGGCAAGCATCCGGGCTGGATGCTCACCGAGGAAGATCAAACAGAGTCACCAAAAATATCTTTTCGAAAAATGTCATTAGAAGAACGTCAAAATAACGTTATTAACTTACGGAACCAAGGTAAGACCAATAATGAAATGGCTGAAGCATTAAATTGTTCTCTTTCGAGCATAGAAAAGATTATCACACATTTGCCAGAAAAATACAAACGTGTGATAAGAAAAAAATAATTATCAGTCCATTGTTAAATATTCATAAAGGTCGGTGTTTCTGTATCTTACGGAAGTGCCGACCATTTTTCTTTTGAACGGGAAGGCATTTTCTCCTTCTAATTTTTTGAAGTTTGACAAACCGATCCCAAGAATGGTGGCAGCCTCCTTCATGTCCACCAGGCGGGGGATAATTACTGGCTTGGGCTTGCCATGCTCCGCTAAGCTCGTGAGCTGACTGATTACTTCGTTAAATTCCGGAAGCGGTATGATTCCTTCCTCCGCCACGGGGCGCATTATTCTCTTAAACATCCTGACAGTTTCCAGCGAAATAGTTACATCATTCATAAATATTGGTCTTTCTGCCTATTTGGGCAGATGATGACCGATTGCTGTTTTTGTTAAAAATAACTGTGACATTATCATGTTACGCCGGAACTAACTCGGAAAAGTTCTCCAGCCGAAATTACGCTGAAAACTCTTCCGGTTATATGGAAGTTATTATTAAAGTTATTATTAATAATAAAAAAGAAAGAGAATGACAAATGCCAAGACAAAGAATCATTCCGTATCAGACATCTCCCTGTAGACCTCCTTATCTGCTTATCGAACAAATCTTAAATGGATTTATTAAAAGAGTTGATTATATGTCAGGTAAATATGCACAAGTGTCTGTATGCCATATGACAATTTCATTGCCAATTACCCCGGATACAGTTGCTGCTAAAGTTGTCGGGTTATGCTTGACATATCTGCGTAGAAAACTGAAAAATATGGGAATAGACAGTCAAGCAGGCTGGGTGAGAGAAACATCATTAAAAGAACATGAGCATTTTCATATCGGATTCATTTGGGATTCAAGTAAAATTCAAAGTGTAGTTAAAATTGGCAATATGCTAAACGAGGAGTTCGCGGATTATTTAGGATTACCGGCACATTATCGCTGTGTGAATGTCAATCCGCCCAACCCGGCACTCGACTGCCAATCTGACCTGAATATACGTTCCAACCAAACAATAAAATTAAGAAAGGGATTTGATGGATTTAAAACGCAGAGAATAAATATCATTAACTGGCTTGCTTATTTGGCAAAATTAGAAACAAAAGGAAATCACAAAGAAAAACATATTCGGGAATTCGGCTTTAGCTTATGTTACAACGAAGGAGAATAAAAATGAAAATTACCAACAAAGAAAACACGACAGCGTACTTTCAGGATCTCATCGGAATAATCAAGATAGGTCTCAAGGATACACAAATGCGGGAAAATGAGACCGAAAAATATTGGTTTCGCCTGGGAATGTTTTTCTATAAACTTAAAGAAGAAAATAAACGCTGCCACTATTATGAAACATTTGAAGAACTTTGCCAAAAAGAATTTTCATTTTCACCCCGCCGCGCCAACAGTCTGATCAAAAATTATAAAAATCAATGCTTGCATAAAATATGAAATGCCCCCATCCACAGTGGAAAACCCACTGTGGATGGTCTTTACAATCACACCTGATTGAGCTGATTTGTTTCCGCTTTCAGCATATCATAATATGCGTGACATCGGCGTTTACTTGTTTTTCTCAAACTGATCTTTCAAGTTACAAAATCCTCCTTGCAGCAAAGGAGGTTTGACCTTATATTTGAGTGATATTGACAGGCGCAAGACTACTGGGTTCAGACGCATTTTAAAGTTCATCTTCGACCAGAAGAAAGCCGCCGAACTCACAGCCGCGATCTCAGCAGATGCAGCAGTCGCCATAAAAAACAGAGGCAAAGAGCTGTTACACTCTCCGCCTCTGAATCTTTTATGGGATGCGGTATACCTTAAAAAAAGTCGCTGATGTTGAAATAATATTCTGCTTGATAGGTTACTTTACAGGCTTCTTTACGGTCAAGGTTACATTTGCGACCTTTGGGATCATCTTTATAACAGTCGTGGCTTTCCCAGTCAGCTTTGAGTTCGTTCCACTCGCGTTCCGGATAGGCGGTCACTTCCACGGCGATATAATCGTGCGGAACACCATTTATATCCAGAAGCCTCTGTGCTATGGTGTTGTAATCCAACTCTTCAAATCGTTCACCTTCGGGGCGGGAAAAGATCAACTCTTCGCGGATTCGTTTATCGATGAAGGCGTATTCCAGCGAAACGCCGTCAAACTTATCATCAGGATTGATTTCCGGATCGAACTCTTTAACGATAGTTGCGTGGTCTGCATCGTACCCCCAGCCTCCGGAAAAGTTGCATTGACCGGCTGTGCGGGGGAAGTGTTCACGCAATATCTCTCTCGGAAGCGGGTAATCATCCGGCAAACGGTATTGTTCCCCGGAAACAGCATTTCCGGACGGCGGATTGGGATTGATCCCCATGATCCAGTTGTCATCATCATTAACTGTCTCTGCTGCCATTATCTGCTCTAAAGCTTCTGAAAATTCTTTATCCATTTTTTCTGATTCTTCGAGCAATTTTTCAAGTTCTGCCTGCGTTTCAGCAAGTTCTTTCTGCAAATCCGCCCATTCCTGTTTTTCTTTGTCTGTCATAATATTTCAGTCCTGATTTATAATTTTTTCGATATCTTCTTCGCTTACCACCATGCGCCCTGTACGCGTTCGGTGAATAAACTATATTGCATCAGCATATCGCCCTTACCGAGGAGCGTTTCAGCACCGGGTTCTCCCAATACCTGTTCGCTGGCAAATTCTGAATCAACTTGAAAACATAATTTTGTCGGGATATTGGCGAGGATAACGACTGGAATATTCATCGGATGTTGCGTGGAAATGATCAAGTGAATACCGACATTGCGACCATTTTGAGCAATACGGGCAATGTCGGTTTCAACGGCAATTTTATCCTCACCGGTCAAAAGGTCAGCAAGTTCGTCAATGATGATCACCAGAGGCGGAAGTTTTTCATCAGAGGGCATTGCCAAACGCTGATCCATTTCATCGGCAATTTTGTGCAGAACTGCGGTAAATTTTTCAGCATCATTGACGATTGGTATTTGCAAATGCGGCAGATCCCGGAAAAAATCCAGTTCCACGATTTTGGGGTCAAACATGACAAATTTCAGTTCGTTTGGAGTGAATTTCTGTATCATACTGATGATCATGGAATTGATGCAGACACTTTTGCCTGTTCCGCAAGCACCGGCAAGCAGAATATGCGGAGCGCGGTCAAGGTCAATTATTACCGGTTCTCCGACCGCATTTTTACCGATGGCAAGGGGAATGACAGCTGTGCTGTTTTGCCATTGTTCACTGTACAGAATTCCCTTTAATGTTACTGTTTCCGGATTTTCATTCGGAACTTCAATGCCGACTTCAGTTCTTCCTGGTATCGGAGCGAGAATTCTTATCGACGATGCTTGCAGAA
>JAZRSP010000031.1:0-1386 GCA_045651565.1 Victivallaceae bacterium
CAACCACCACCGGCTCACTCCAAGTTGCACCCTGATCATCTGAATAACGCAAAAATTGTGTGAAAACTCCATCAACTTCACAATGCGCAGAAATTATCCACCTGCCATTATCAAGTTCTATCAAGCGGTCAGGCACGATTCCCCGAAGCGGAGTTTCTATCGGCTTATCCCAAGTTTTGCCATTGTCGGAGGAGAAAAACAACAGAACTTTTGACTTATCAGGGTCAACCTCATTGCCACGCTTAATCATATCAAGCGTAATTACTAATCTTCCGTCAGACAATTTGGCGATTCTGGCACAATTATAATAGTATGGTAAGTTCAAAGTCCCCTCGGTCAGCGGATGTTTCGCCGTCCAAGTCCGCCCTCTGTCACTCGATTCTGTAAGCATAATTCTGGTGTAACTGCGGTCTTTGTGGTGAGTACATTCACTGAAAACTGCCACCATTACCCCCTCATCGGTCAAAACCACATCGGGCCATGCTTCATACCATTGAGGATCGTTGCTGATTTTGAACTTTTTAATTTCCATAACTGCTCATTCCTTTCTTTTATCGAGAATTACTTTAATATACCACCGCAAAAGAAAAATACAAGAAGACAAAGTTACACAAAAAAGTGACAAATTCCGATTTTTTTTGTTTTTTGCAGGAGGAAACCCACTTTTTCTTGGTTAAAAGAAAAATATATTATTATTTTCCAAGCCGCTTCGTTATATTAGGTCAAGGAACTTGTTTTTATGGGTGGCTTGGTTGCAGCCCCCCATACCCCCTGCAACCAGCACTGGTGCTGGACTGGGGTAATGGTGAGTTTGGTTTGTCGTGGGCGGTTTGGTGTTTGTTAATGTGGCAAAATCTTAGGGGAGTCCCTCCGTTTTTTTACGGAGTGACCCCTCAAAGCTTTTGCCACGGTTTCGCCAACTACGGAGATTTTCGACGCCACTCAAATCTCCTTTTCAATTATTCGTGTAAATTCGTGTGCATTCGTGGTTTGATTTTTGGATTGCTTCGTCACTACGCTCCTCGCAATGACAAGCATGAGTGAGCATGCTATGGTTGGAGAGTTATGCCGATGGGCTGAGAACTCTGGGAAGACTGAGATTTCTGGGAGAGTGTTATCTGGCGTATTGGACAACTCAAACATTTTTATAAAAACCACGAATGCACACTAATTTACACGAATATTTTTTGGAAAAACTTTTTATTTTATTTGCATTTTATTTTTATATGCGATATATTAAAGTGAATTGTTTTTTAACCAAAAAGGAATTTATTAGAAAAAATTAAACATTAAATTTTTTTTAACAATTAGAACATAAATTAGGCTCACAGCACAAAACTAGCACCTTTGTATTAAAGCCATATCTTATGAGGCAAGAATTTATGT
>JAZRSP010000032.1:0-8892 GCA_045651565.1 Victivallaceae bacterium
CAGGAGTAATACTTCCTGCAAAAAAATAGATGTGAAATTGATCACATCTATTTTATTTTTTTGTCAAAGGCTTTTAATTAAAAAAGGGCAAGGGAAAGTCGGATCCTAGCCATGTCGTTCTGTGAGCCAAGGAGGTGGCAGTGAGTCTTGTCTTCCTAAGACCGCCTTGGCCTCCGACTTCAGGAGTAATACTTCCTGCAAAAAAATAGATGTGAAATTGATCACATCTATTTTATTTTTTTGTCAAAGGCTTTTAATTAAAAAAGGGCAGGGGAGCAAGTTTATTTCAACTTCATTGTCCCCGTTGAATGATAATGCCCTTTGGTTTTTATTCAGCAGTTACGATAAAAATGTCCTCTTCGGCAACTGCATCTTGTGCAGGAGCGGGGGATTTCGGATCAGTTTTTTTCATGTCAGCTTTGCTGTGCATGGTAACTTTTTTGTCCATAGTTCTGGTATGTTCTGTTGCTTCGCAGTTAGTGATACCTTTGGTACACGGTTCAGCCTTTTTTACCATATCCACTTCGGTCGCGGAGTGGTCGTTTTTGGCTTCTTCCTTGGTCATGGGAGCCATAACTTTGCCGTCTTTGGTTTTAATTGCATGATGATCATGATTGTGAGCGGCTTTCAAAGGCTTGGCGATCCAGTAAGTACCATCTGCGGTCTGCCAGATAGCGATGGCTTCGTCGATGACATTGCCATTCTCGTCAACTGCTTCTGCTGCCCAAATAGCAACCGGACAAGCGTACTGATTCTGGGCGGTTTTAGCGTGTTTTACTGCGTTGTCTTTGCATTTAATTTCGCATTTTCCTGCATCTCCGCAATCAGATGCGTTTGCAAAAACCGGGGTGACTGCACAACATAATGAGAGTGCAACGACAGAGATTGTTTTGAAGTTCATAATACTTCTCCTCTTTTTTTTTGTTTTGTCTTCGCCACCGTGGCGAAGCTCTCCTCTGTTATTACAATAATTTATTTTCAAGAAAAAGCAAGCGAGAAAAATTAAACAAAAATAATAACTTTTTGCACTTGACTTTCTTGAAAAAACAATTATAATAAATCACGATTATTGAAGGAGTATATATGAAAAATTATCTGAAAATTTGTATCTTATTAGTAGTAATTATGTTAGGTCTTTCGGGGTGTCAAATTTGCAGTAAGTCCGGCAGAATCAAGGCGAACTTGGAAATCGGCTTGAAAAACGAAGACAAACTCAATTATCCGAACTTGAAAGTTGTTATGCTTGATGCTAATCAGGGTGTTTTTTATCAGGAAAATAACCCGAAACAAATAAAATTCAATCTGAATAGTTCAAGTTTGATTTGTTGTGATACAAAAATTTCTGTAGAGTCAGTTCCGACAATAACTTTTGTTGAGGAGAAAGTGTTTATTTTCAGTCGGCAAGTTCCGCAGTTGAATTTTGATAAGTTGGGGTTAGTTGACCTGCTGCTTAACCCTGAAAAGGGACAGAAAAAAATAAATGTCGTAGTTATTGATGCCGGGCATGGTGGAAAAGATCCCGGTGCAGTCGGCAAGAAATATTATGAAAAAAACATCAATTTGGCAGTTGCATTTGAACTGAAAAAGCAGTTGGAGCAAGCCGGGAAAACTGTCTATTTGACTCGTGAAATAGATGATTACATCAGTTTGAAAGACCGAGTAGAAAAAGTTGATACTTTTGACCAAAAAGCAGATTTATTTATCTCAATTCACCAAAATTCATCCGCAAGCAATACTGCCGTCGGGATTGAAACTTATCTGCCGACAAAAATTTTGAACTCAGAACTTATGAGTGAAAATGATAAATATAATTTCCTTTTTGCGTGCCAAGTTCAACAGAATTTGGCAAAAAACACTTCGCTAATGAATCGTGGAGTTAAACATGCAAATTTTTATGTTATAAAAAATACCAAAATTCCGGCAATTTTGATTGAATGCGGCTTTATCAGCAACGAAGTTGAGGAAGAAATCATAAATTCAGAAAAACACCGAAACGCCGTTGTCAATTCGATAGTTGATGCAATTTTGTGTGGCGACATTACGCCTCTGCAATGAAAATCGCCCGAATCGGGGCAGGGGCATTCTCAATTGTCAAATCGGGGTTGTCGGGATTGAGAAAATCTGCAAGAGATTCCCAGTCCATCCAAGCGGTTTTGCGCTGTTCCTGAGTAGTAGTTTTGGTAATATCGACGACTCGGATATTTTTGAAACCGCACTTTGTGAGCCATTTTTCGCAACATTTGACCGACGGAATAAACCAGACATTGTGCATTTTTGCATAACGGTCGAGCGGAGTATAGGCGGTATTTTCGTCGCCGTCAACAATCATTGTTTCCAGTACGAGTGTGCCGGTGTCGCTTAACATATTGCGGATTTGCTGGAGATGCTCAAACGGTGACTTTCTATGATAGAGAACCCCCATTGAAAAAATCACATCAAATGCTTTCTGCTGAATCGGCATTTCCTCCAAAGTCAAAGGCAGCATAAAAACATTTTGCTCTTTCGGAGTCATCGACTTAATGACATTAAATTGCATGACGAAGCGCAAATACGGTTCAATTCCGAGGACGAAACTCCCCCCCGCAGCAGCCATTCTCCACAAGTGATAACCGCTCCCGGTGCCGATGTCCAAAATTTTTTTACCTTTTAAGTCTACATGATTTTTCAGCCTGTCCCATTTCCAATTTGAACGCCATTCTGTATCGATTTCTACACCAGCCAAGTTGAAAGGACCTTTGCGCCACGGCATAAACTGTTTAAGGTAATTGAATAAAAGTTCCTTTTTTTCTCCGATAAGTTCTTTCCCGGCATAGACAACAGAGTTTGCTCCGTCAAGGTACGGTTCAATTTCCAGAGATTTAATTTTGGCAAATAAGTCCAAATATTCCGCCATGTCACCATGATTTAAGTTACGGTATTTGTCGTTGGCAGCAGTGTAAAGGCGACTGCCGTAATCACCTTTTAAGCGGTCGTTGGCGGCAGCTAAAAAGTCTTGCAAATCAATCATTTGAATGCCACCATTGAAACAAAGTTGAAACATCTGAACCAAACTGAAAAGTTTTTGAACCCGATTTTTTCCAATCGACTGCGATGAGTTTCTATAGATTCTGGGATAAGAACATTCTCTAATGCCTCCCGCTTTTTCTCAATTTCCCGCTTGCTGTAACCATTAGATGCTTTCCATTGGTGATAAATATCGATTAAAAGATTGTTTTCCTCGGGATTTTCAGACTTGATCTTTTCTGAAAGAATCAGCACTCCGCCGGGGAGCATTGAATCATAAATTTTTTGCAGTAATTCTTCACGCTCTTCAATTTTGATAAATTGCAAGGTGAAATTTATTGCGGTAAGTCCGTTGTTTTCCATAGCGATATTCTGAATATCATTTAAAATCGGGATAATCGGAGTGGGATAGTCCTTATTCATGGTTAAAATTGATTGAAAGTGTTCAATCATTGCTTCGGAGTTGTCAATGGCATAAATTCGGCAGTTTTTGCTTTTAATACGCTTTTGAATCGAGAGAGAAGTTGCTCCGAGCGAACAACCCAAGTCATAACAGTTTGAGTTGTCTTTGACAAATTTTTCAGCCAAAATTCCGCACATGGTAATTACATTGGCATAGCCCGGCACTGAACGATTGATCATGTTTTCAAAAACATCCGCAACCTGTCGGTCAAAACGAAAACCGCCGGAATAATCATTTTTTTCTTTGTCAAAAATTGTATCAAGTTTACTCATAATTTTTACCTTGTATAATGTATTGTATATAAGGTATCACAAATTTCCCAAATTGCAAATATTTTTTATAGATATTCCCAAATATCCTTGGATTACCTCTCTTTTTGCCATAAAAAAACCTGCATCGGAAACCCGATGCAGGTTGGATTGAGTTAGTTTTTAGTTTAGCTATTGACAACTGCCAAATAGTAAGATTCTGATTTTGCTTGATTTTTGTCAAGTTCAGAAAGTGCGGCAGAGTAGTCAAGTCTGATGATATAATTTGCACCTTGCTGCAAATTATAGTCCGCCATAATCTTGAATTGACTGCCATTGACAGAGTAGTAAACTTGGATCTCACTGTCGTTATCTACATCAATTTCAAGTCTCTGTCCGACTCCTGCGGTAAATTTGATATAGTCAACGCTGTCTTTCACTGCCAAATTCCAGTCTGTACCCCATGCGAGGTTCTTTTCGACCGCCTGACCGAGCCATCCCTCAATTTCGCTGCCGTCATCCAAAGAAACTGCAGCCCATTGATTGTCGTCGGCTATTTCTACCCAGCGACCTGCGAAGTCATCGGAAGTATCTCCCAAGTTGATAATTACACCGTCATCAAATGAGGCATCCAAGTAATACTGGTTATTTTTGATGGCATCTTCAGTCATAGCAACTTCGCCGTAATTTTTGAAGCCGCTTCCGTTTCCGAAGTTGTACATGAAGTCTCTCATGTTTTGGCTATCCTCAAAAGTGTCATCAAAAACTATTGTGCCGTAGTTATTGAATTTATTATTTGAGCTGTCACCTCTCATATTGCCATTGTCAAAATCGATTTCCAAGGTTCCGTAATTACTTACAGTTGCGCCATCGCTGCTGAATTTACCCATTTGGCTCAAACCTGAGAAAGTTACATTTGTAACATCTTCCAAAACATCTACTTCTGAGGTATTGACATTTACATTGTAGTAACCTGAAATTTCGCCGGCATCACTTTCGTTCAAATTGACAGAATACCAATACTTTGATTCTGCTTCATTCGAGATTGTTTTGACTTCAGACTGGTACAAAGTTACATTGCTGAAATTTTCAATAGCTCCTGTAACTTCGGTGAAAGTCAAATTGACATTTCCGAAAGCCTCTTCTTCGCCTGAATACTTACCGCCGACAATGTCGCCATTAACCAGAATCATTCTGCCGTTATGAGAAGGTGTGAAATCTACATAGCCTGCCGGGTGAGTAAACGCATTTGCCCAGTCGATATAACCTGTGGTTGTGACATTGGCATAACCTGAAATATCCCCGACATGAATATCGTCTTTCGCAGACCAATCTGCTGCGATATAGACTGAACCTGCCGCAGCGTTGGTGGTTATTGGGTAATAGGAATAATTGTCAATAGTAATGGTTTCCCAGTCATCTCGTTCAATGTTACCTGCATTGGTATTGATCAAAGTTACAGAGATGTATTCTTTGACATCGCCATTGATTTGAGAGTTATAAGCATAAACTGAACCGGAGAGAGAGTTGTAAAAGGTTTCTTTGTCGCCGTCTTCGATTGCGGTGTAAGCAAAATTTTTGTTAATAATACCATTAATAGTAGAGTTGATTGCATTTACGACGCCGTAACCCTCAATTTTGCCGGTGGTTGAGTCGTTTACATTGACACTTCCTGCACTGAATACATAATTTTCTTCATGTTCAACCCATTCTGAACCATTGAAGTATTCCCATTCTACTTCATAAACATTGCCGATATAGATTGTATCAGGAGTGATGGAAGAGAGATGGTCTGCTTGGGCAGCAAGAATATTTCCGACATTAGAGTTGTTACTGATACTTACATCGTTAAATTTCTCAATATCACCATTCAAGGTAACACGAGAGAGATTTGCATAACCGAGAGTTGTTTCATCAGTTTCAATATATTTATGCTGACCGTAATTATCGTACTCATATTCTGTTTCGACAACTTTTGAACCGCCGATGATATTGCCGTTTACGGTGTATGCAGCGTGATTTTTGTTCTGCCACCAATCGGTATAGCCGCTGATACTTACATAAGAGTACCCGGAAATTCCGCCTGCAATAGCTTTCGAACCACTTTGAGAAAGTTCAGCAATCAAAGTTCCGCGAGATTGATAAGTTTCAATAGATTCGCCTATAGAATTTTCGTATTTGTCTTTGGTTATATCAGTGAATTGAGAAACTTGGTTATTGGTCTTGATTCCGCCTGCCATGATTGAAGAATCTCTCAAATAGACATAGTCATAATCTTTAAGACCGTTAGAAACTGTGGTACTGACGCCGGAGAAAGAACCTCCATAGAGGTAGTAGGTTGTTTCTTTGTAGATGCTGTTAAAATCATCGGTGAAATTTTTCTGGTAATTATCGCCACGGCTTGCGCTTCCATTGATATCTACATTATTGAGAGAAACATTTGCGATACCTATGACATTGCCGCTGATAGATTCTCTAACTTTAGTATCATAGTTATTGGCAACCAAAGTTCCTGCTGCATAGATATTGGTGTAACGCGGTGCCGCCTTGTCGGTGTAATTGATATAGAAGTTTGCATTACCGGTTGATTCCAAGTAGGGATCTCTTGCATTGAGTTCTTTGTAAGTGAACTTGGTTGAAATATCGCCTGAAACATTGGTGTCGGTTAAATTGATATAGTTTATACCGTTGATTGAAGCAATGTTAGATCTGTTGGCAATGATAGTTCCCTGGGCAGAAACTGTAACGTTCAATGTGCGTGCAGGAGAGTAATATTCCTGAGTGCTGTATTCATTTAAGTATGAATTGCTGATATTGCCGATATTGCTGTCCTCTGCATAAAGGTAAGAAACACCGTCCGCCGCCTTCAGCAAGTAACTGGTGCGTAAAACCAAACTCAAAGAGCCGTATTGTTGTGTGTTTGCAGAGGGTAATGAAGAATTTTTAATTGTATTAACAGAAGAAATTTTGCTGTCAATTGTACTGTTATTTGCTTCGATATAACCGAAACCATCGAGTTTATCGCCAAGAATTTTTGCATTATTGGCAATCATTGTTGCTGTGGCAGTAGTGCTGTTGGTACCTGTGCCGTAAGAACCCCCTGAAGTACTTGTGTATTCAGAGTAACTGTCAATATTTGCCTTGATTGTGTAATCTCTATCGTTGTTGCCATTGACATAGATGTAACTGAAACCATTAAGTTCAGCAGCTTGAAGTTTACTTTTTTCCATAATCAAAGTAGCCGAAGAAGTTTCGTAATTCGGATTAAAAATAGATATAGAGGTGTTTTTTGACTCAATTTTATTTGTAATATTTGCATTTGCATTTTTCAAATTGATGTAACTTAATCCTTTATAATTTTGTCCATTCAAATCGGCATTTTCGACTACCAAAGATCCTGCGGAATAGTAAGTAGAGTCTTCGTTTCTCGGAAGATTTGAGTTAATATCTTCGGTCATGAAGTAATTTTGACCCTGTGAGTCAATATCTCCATTAATTTGTGAGCGAGCGGCATTATTGCTTCCTATTTGGATGTAGTTGTAACCAGAAATATTGCCGTTGATTTCTGCCTGACCTGCCATAATTAAAGTTCCGACAATAGAGATATTTTCAACCTTGTAAGTTTCTGGAGAACCTACTTTGTACATGTAGGTATTTTTGGCTTCCAAGTTGCCGTTGATTGATGAGTTGGTCAAGTTGATATAAGAAATTCCTTTGAAATCTCCTGTATTCAAAGCCAAGTTTGAACCGACCAAAGTTCCGCGGGCATTTTTGTTTTCCATTTTTAAATAATTAGCCATAGACATCTCTATATGTTCATTACTTTCAGAGAAGTAACTATCGATTCCGCCAGAAATTTGAGATTTGTTCTTATCAGTTGAATACATCTGCATGTAAGCATAACCGGAAATTGCGCCGTTAATAGTGAAATTACCGTCGGCAATGAGAGTACCGATTGCATTATTGGTGTAATTGTATCCGCCCATGCCGCTCATGCCCATAGCGGCGTTAGATTCTGTACCGGTTTTTACTTCACCATTGATAGAACCGTTTTTCAAATTGATATAAGTAAAACCTTTTACTTCACCTACAGAACTGTCAGAAGCAATCAATGTGCCGACGGGGGTAACATTGTTTTCGTTGTAGGCATTGAGAGAATTTAAAGTTGATCCGGTTGCTGTGATATAAGAGTACCCTTTGATTGCACCATTTACTTGGCTGTCGGTTAAACTCAAATAACCGGTATTATATGTTGTGGTGTAATTGTAGGAAGTAGTTGCATCCAAATTGTTTAAAACGATTACTGACTTCAATTGAACATTGTTGAAACCGAGAATAGAGTCGTTGAAAGTGGCATTTTGGGCTAAAAGTGTACCGCTGGCGATTTGAGAACCTGACATCTGACCATTGGAAGATGAGTTGTCAGAGGTATAAGCATCAAGAGAATTTGCAAAAACAGTTCTGTTGGTTGAGTTGTTATAGAAATTAACTTCAATGTAGTTGAAATCGGTAATGTCGCCATTGACAGTAGTGGCATTAGAACTTGAATCTTTGACAATCAAAGTTCCGGCAGTGTAATTTTGTCTGTAAGAGTTGAAAAAATCTCCATATCCCCAACTTCCGCCTGCTTTGAGCTTACCGGTGATATTTGCTCCATCCAAGGCGATATAACTATATTTGTCAAACACTGTAGAGCTATTTGAAACAGTTGAGTTTTTTACAGAGATACTGCCTTGTGATGAGTAATCTAAACCATTATTCTCAGTACTTATAAAGGTATAATCAGAGATAGTTGAGTTTACAATTTCGATTGTAGCAAACTGCTTGAAACTGTAAGAACTTTTTCCGCAGATATCGAGGTTATTCAAAGAAAGATTATTTTGTATCCATGCTCCGTAGGGGTTTGAAGAAATTTCCTGCGGACCGATTTGCCCGAAAGGGTTTGTGCCGCTGATAACGGTTTGCCAATCCATGAGATAAAGAGATGAACCGTCACCGTAAGTGTAATTTTTTTTCAATAAATCGCTGATAGTTGAGAATGCATTGCTGCCGTAATCAAGAGTTGTGTCGTTGATAGTAACATTCATGCCTTTATGGAATGAAGCTGAAACAAAATAAATCGGGCTTATTACTACTGCCATAATCATACCTCCAATTTGAAGCGTTTTCTTAATTTTA
>JAZRSP010000033.1:0-3566 GCA_045651565.1 Victivallaceae bacterium
GGGTATGCACAGAAAGCATAACGAACTCGTGTTGGTTTTTTAATTACAGGAGATGAAACAAGCAACTCATTTCCGTTAATAATCTCCACATCGGCAACCGCCCAATTTCCTTGGTCATCACCGATTGCGAAACCATTAATTTTCTCTCCCTCAAAAGTGAAGCCGTTATCCGCATTAGTAAAGGTCAAACGGATTTTATCGCCCTCTATCTTCATACCTTTGTAGTACGGACTTGCGGTAATTCCTTGTTCGCCGAAAGAAATTCTCATTGCCTCACGAGCCAGACGATAACCTATTTCTTCCTTGTGTACCGGGTGAATATCGTATTGATCTCCCCTGTCAATTGAAACTGCCATACCGACATTGGGCATGGTCAAAACTTGCGCCTGTGATTCACGAATATTTGCGAAACCTTCTCCTGAAGCATACAAAGGTTTAATATTTTTCCACGCATTTTCATCACCTCTCTCTTTCGGAGCATGCTTATAAAATGCAGATAATTGAACGAAAATAAAGGACATTTCAGGATTATTCCACTGATCACGCCAGTCATTAATCAACATCGGGAACAAACTCAAATAACGGACATAAGCGCCTGAATTACTACATCCCTGATACCAGATAACGCCACGAATCGGATAAATCGTCCACGGATTAACCATACCAGTATAGAGAGTTGAATTCCATCTTAATTGAGCATCTGTCAACGGAGACGGACGAACTCCGATTTTGTCAAGATTTGCAACGAACTCCTGTTTAATTCGCCACAAACCTGCGAGGTCAAGTTTATTTTTTCCGTCTTCGGTTGTTAAGTTGATAAAAGAAGCATGGCTATTGAAGCCCCCTGCTCCCAAGTAGTTATAAACTCTGACTGCAATAACATTTTTACCCGGTTTTACAAGTTTGGCAGGGATTGTGTATTTTCTCGGAGTCTGCCAATATTCATGGTGAGTAATCTCGGTTGAGCCGACTTTAACTCCATTGAAATAGGTATCATCGCAATCATCAATTTCACCCAAAGACAAAACCAAATCTTTTCCAGCCATTTCAGCAGGAATTTCAATTGTTTTTCGAAGCCAATTAATATCAGGTTGATTTGCAATCAAACTCGGCAAATTGATTTTCTGCCAAGAAGAATCGTCAAAATCAACATCCTTCCAATTTACAGTTTTTGCAGTTACTTCTGGTTCAGAATTATGAAATTTTTCCGCCCATATTTTAACACTTTTTAAATAGAGAACTTCCCGTTCTTCCTTGTTTAAATCATAAGACTCAAACTCTCTGATACCGACTTCATCCCGGTACTTATAATAAGCCGACTTACTGATCCACGGTTCAATCAAAGTTCCGCTCCAAGGACATTGAATAATTCCGATCGGTACATTCAATTCTTTATACATGTTTTTAGCAAAGTAATATGCAGTTGCGCTGTATGCTCCGGCATTTTTTGGAGAAATTACCTCCCAGATAGCATCTTTGTCTATATTATCAGCAATTTGACCATGCAGAACTTTTCGAGCGACTTTAACAAAACGAATTTGCGGAAAATTTGCATTTTTTGCCTCTTCATCACCCTTGTAACTCCGCCAAAATTCCTGCTCTGTCCAAAGCGGCATTTCCATATTTGATTGACCCGAAGCGAAATAGACTTCACCAATCAGAATATTTTCTAACTTTATTTCCTGATTTTTGCTGTTTTTTATCACCAAAGAGTATGCACCGCCTGCTTTCATCGCAGGGAAGGTCAAAATAAACTCGCCGTTCTTGTCAGTTTTTGCTACAACTTCTTTGCCGTCAGCCAAAACACCTTTGACCACTTCTCCGGCATCGGCGTAACCGTAAATTTTTATCGGTACATTTCTTTGAAGCACCATGTTATCAGAGTAGATATTACGCAACTTAAATTCAGCAGATAAACTCAAACTAACAAAAATTGAAACTAACAAAAACAAACTTTTTATTTTCATGATTATCCCTTTCAGTATTGACAATTATAAACGATATATGGCGTAATATAACATAATTTCCACCATTTTCAAATCTGTTTGAGAAAAATAACTAAAAAAAAAGAGGGAGAAATTCTCCCTCTCTTGCGGCATAATAAATTTTATTTTTTGTTCAATGAAAAATCGTAGTTTTCCAAATCTTCAGGCAACGCCGGAATATCAAAAGGCATACCGCCTGAACGAATTGATTCTGCACCCAAAATACCGGTTGCAACCGCATAGCGTGCCGCTTGCGGAGTTGAAGCAGGCACTGACTCTCCTCGAAGCATTTCCACAAAGCCTTTAACAATATTCGGGTCTGCTCCGCCATGAACTTGACTTGAATTATCAGGAATACGATAAGTCACATCGCCGTCGAGATTAAAGGTATCTGAACGGCGATCCCACAACTGGATGCTAACATTTTTGCAATAGTCGCCATAATTTTCGATACGGCCTTTGGTACCGATCACGGTGTAGTTACGGCAACTGTCGGGTGAAAAATGGCACTGCAAATATGAAGCCTGAATACCATTAGCAAGCTGCATATTGATCATATTCAAGTCTTCATTATTGACATTGGGGTAGAAATCTTTGAGCACATCTACAGGATAGTGTTCGTCTTTTTTCCAAACACCGGAAACAGTCAAGCAGTCAAGTCTTTCTTTGCCGGCAGGACGACGGGGAACATTACCATAAGTAGTCAAAGCACCCAAACCATTAACTTTGGTACTGTAAGAACCTGCAAGCCAATGGATAATATCAATATCATGTGCGCCTTTCTGCAAAAGCAATGAACCGGTATTGGCTCTGTCCGCATGCCAGTCACGATAATAAGCATCACCGCCGTAACTTACAAAGTGGCGACACCAAATTGCTTTAACTTCACCGATGATACCTGACTGGATAAGGTCACGCATTTTGTTGGTAAATGACATATAACGCATATTGTGACCAATCATCAAGCGAGTTTTGTTATCTTTGGCAGTACGCAAAATACGATCGGCACCTTCCAGAGAAATTGCAATGGGTTTTTCCAGATAAACTGCGACTTTTTTCTCCAAAGCATAACATGCCATTTCTTCATGGAGAAAGTCGGGGGTAATAATAAAAACGCCATCAAGATTTTCTTTTTCAATCATCTCACGATAATCGGCATAAACATTTACATTATAGTTAAACTTTTCTTTGTAGCGATCGACGAAACTTTTTCGCTGTTCCTCGTAAATGTCTGCACCTGCAACAATTTCAACTCCATTCTTCGGGTCATGAGCATAGTCTGCAAGTGTTCCGCGACAACAAGTTCCGATCAAACCTAAACGCAATTTTTTCATAATAACCTCTTTTTTTTATATTAATTTATAATAACGTAATCGTTTTCGCTATATTATAATTTACCACCGATTTTCAAACTTTCAAGTTTGTGTAACAAAAAAATTTAAATTATTCAAAAGATTGAAAAACTTCTATAATTTTATTTCTTGACGGATTTTTTTCATATCCGATAAGCATAAAAGTTCCATTCAGAAGCACAGGATATTTCAAGCCCTCGATATAGACATAACCTTTGTTGTAAATATC
>JAZRSP010000034.1:0-8576 GCA_045651565.1 Victivallaceae bacterium
AAGCCTGCAATTTTACCTGCATCTTTGGTAGCCTGACGCTGAGCATCGGTGAAGTATGCAGGAACTGTGATAACTGCCTGGGTGATAGTTTCGCCCAAATATGCTTCTGCGTCTGATTTAAGTTTCTGAAGAATCATCGCAGAAATTTCCTGCGGAGAATAGACTTTGTCATTAACTTTGATTGCAACGTCGCCATTTTTTGCTTCAGTAAGTTCATAAGGAACTTTTTCACGATCAGCAGCAGCTTCAGAAAATTTGCGACCAATAAAGCGTTTTACAGAAAAGATAGTGTTTTTCGGATTGGTAACAGCCTGACGCTTTGCGGTCTGACCGACCAATCTTTCACCGGTTTTGGTAAAAGCAACAATTGACGGAGTAGTGCGATGCCCCTCTGCATTCGGAATAACCTTTGCTTCACCATGTTCCATGATTGCCATACAACTGTTGGTTGTACCCAAGTCGATACCTAAAATTTTACCCATAATTTTTTCTCCTTGCCTTTCGGCGGTTTATTGTTTATATTATATTATTTAAATTGTTTTAAGTAATGCTCCTCTTCATTTGCCATTACACCCTATTATAAGCAAAAGCCGTGCCAACTTTGTGCAAAAAATCTAATTTACGCTCAAAACTAATAAAAACAACTAAAAAACTATCCAATTTAGCATATAAAGTGCGACAAATTGACACACCCAACTGCGACAACTGCGCCAAAAGACACACTTATCTCCCTCCTCACCTACCCTCAACTTCCGATATCCTACACAAAATAGCAAATCGACAAAGAATTTAAAATAAAAATCTTTTTACTCTTTTTTTTGCGATAAAAAAAAGAGGGTGAATTTTTTCAATTCACCCTCTTGAATCAAACTAAATTATGCCAAGCATTTTTTAGCGATAGCAATTGCTTCATCCAAAGAAGCGTTAACATTCTTGTCACCGATTACGGCGTAAACCAAGTTTGCGTCAAGTTCTTTCGGGCTGTAAGCAATTTCGATATTTACTTTATTTTCAATACCGTTAGCTCTTACCATATTGACAACTTCGCCGAGGAACTTCTGTCCCATTGAAGCGTCTCTCTTGGTGCTGAGGACAATGCAGATATCAACCAATTTGTCATCTTTGCCGCGCAAAATTGTTGAGCGTGCATCGAAAATCAAATTGCGGTTCTGATAGTGTGTATGCAACACTTCATGTGCTTCATGTGAACCTGCATGACCGCCCAAGCATTCGTTGTAGCAATCTTCAACGAGATAATTATCCTGTGACTTCTGCAACTGGCGTTCTTTGTCAGTTTTGTAAAGACCACTAGCGCGTTTGGTGCGGAAGTTATCAACAGTAGTAATCGGCTGACCGCCACCGGCAACGCAACCGCCGGGACAAGCCATAACTTCGATGAAGTCATAAGCAACTTTGCCGGCTTTCATATCTTCGATAAGTTTTCTTGCATTACCGAGTCCATGGACGACAGCGACACGAACTTTTGTTCCATTAACATCATATTCAGCTTCTTTTCTGCCTTCAAGACCGCGAACTTCTTTGAAATCAACTGCTTCAAGTTCTTTACCTGAAATCTTTTCAACTGCGAAACGCAAAGCAGCTTCCATCACACCGCCGGTTGCACCGAAAATTACACCTGCGCCGGTAGAGAAACCAAGCGGCATATCAAATGCTTCGGGTTCGAGATCTTTGAGGTTAATACCCATTGATTCGATCATCTGTGCCAATTCGATAGTGGTCAAAACATAATCGACATCGGGACGACCTTCATGAGTGAACTTATCAAGTTTAGCCTCAAATTTCTTTGCAGTACAAGGCATGATAGAAACAACTACCAAGTCTTCATCTTTCACATTCATTTTTGCGGGCAAAGTCTTGCGGGCAACTGAACCGAAAATCTGCTGCGGTGAACGGGTTGAAGAGACGTTCGGCAACAATTCCGGGTAGAAAGTTTCTACGAATTTGATCCAAGCCGGACAACAGCTGGTAAACATCGGCATCGGCTTATTATTAGCAACTCTGTCGAGCAATTCGGTTGCTTCTTCAAAAATGGTCATATCAGCAGCAAAGCAAGTATCGTAAACTGCATCGAATCCCATAAGTTTCAAAGCTCTGACCATCTGGCGAGCAACATTTTCGCCTGTGCCCATACCGAACATATCGCCCAATCCTACTCGAACCGCCGGAGCAACCTGAACAACAACTTTCTTGCTGGGGTCATGAATTGCATTCCAAACTTCCTCAGTATTTGATTTCGGGACAATCGCACCGGTCGGACAAACAGCAGCGCACTGACCGCAGTTTACGCACTCAACATCACAGAGTCCACGCTCAAAAGCGGGAGCAACTTTAGCGTTTGAACCACGATTAACGAAATCCAAAGCTCCGACAGTCTGCACTTCAGCACAGACGCGTACGCAATCTCCGCAGAGAACGCACTTATTCGGGTCACGAACGAGTGACGGAGAAGACTTATCGAGCGGTTTCTTTTCAGTCAATTGTTTGTAACGAACTTCGCTTACGCCCAATTTACGAGCCAAGTCCTGCAAAGTACAATTTGCACTTCTTGAGCAAGAGGGGCATTCACGATTGTGGTTAGCAAGCAAAAGTTCAACATTGATTTTTCTCATCTTGCGAATTGCAGCTGAATCGGTCTGAATAACCATACCGGGTTCGGGAGCGGTTGAGCAAGAAGCCATAATTCCGCGACCCTGCACTTCGACCAAGCACAAACGGCATGCGCCGTAGATTGACAATTCAGAGTGATAGCAGAAAGTCGGAATTTCGATACCGATTTTTCTAATCAGCTCCAACAAATTACGTTCGCCGTTGATTTCGACTTCACGGCCGTTAACGATAACAAAATTTTTCTTATCCATTTTAGATTAACTCCCCAATTATAAACCGATGATAGCATTAAATTTACAAGCTGCTTTACAAGCACCGCACTTGATACATTTGTCAGCATCGATAACATGCGGCTGTTTAACAGTTCCGCTGATAGCCCCGACGGGACACTTTCTTGCACAAGCGGTACAACCCTTACATTTTTCGGGGTCGATTTCCGGACGGGCGAGAGCTTTGCACTCACCGGTCGGGCAGACCTTTTTAAGAACGTGTGCTTCGTACTCTTCGCGGAAGTAACGCAAAGTAGAGAGAACCGGGTTCGGAGCAGTTTTGCCCAAACCGCAGAGAGAAGCCATCTGAACTGCCTTTGCAGTTTCTTCGAGAAGTTCCAAAGTTTTGCGATCAGCTCTGCCTTCGATAATATCATCGAGCAAAGCGAGCATCTGTTTAGTACCTTCACGACAGGGAACGCACTTACCGCAAGATTCGTTCTGAGTGAACTGCATAAAGAAGCGGGCAATTTTGACGATACAAGTCTGATTATTCATAACAACCAAACCGCCTGAACCGACCATAGCACCGACGCTTTTCAAAGAGTCAAAGTCCAAGGGCAAATCAAGCATATCAGGAGTCAAGCAGCCGCCTGACGGTCCACCAATTTGAACGGCCTTGAAGTTATCATTGGTGATTTGACCTGCGTTATTGGTAACACCGCCGCCGATGTTATAAACGATTTCACGCAAAGTGGTTCCGAAAGGAACTTCAATCAAACCGGTGTTTGCAACGTGACCGGTAAGAGCGAAAGTTTTTGTTCCGGGAGATTTTTCAGTACCGACTGAACGATAGTTTTCAGCGCCGTTCAAGAAAATACCAGGAACACTTGCCAAAGTTTCAACATTATTGATAACGGTCGGTTTGCCCCACAAACCTTTCTGTGCCGGGAACGGCGGTTTGGGGTTAGGCATACCGCGTTTACCTTCGATAGAAGCGATAAGAGCAGTTTCTTCACCGCAGACGAAAGCACCTGCACCTTCCATAATATTCAAGCGGAATGAGAAGTCTGTACCGAAAAGATTATCTCCGAGCAAACCTGCTGCTTCTGCGTCTTTGCAAGCATTACGCATGCGTTCAACTGCCAAGGGATATTCAGCACGGACATAAACATAACCTTCGTCAGCACCGATAGCTTTTGCAGCAATCATCATACCTTCGATAACAGAGTGCGGGTTACCTTCCATAACAGAACGGTCCATGAATGCACCCGGGTCACCTTCGTCACCATTACAGATAACATATTTTTTGTCATTCTGGCTTGCGAGAGTAAACTTCCATTTCAAACCGGTCGGGAATCCGCCGCCGCCACGGCCTCTCAAACCTGCATCGATAGCAGTCTGGCAAACTTCAGCAGAAGTCATTTTGGTAACAGCATTTCTTGCTCCGAAGTAACCGCCTTTGGCGATGTATTCTTCAACAGAAGCAGGTTCGATCATGCAGTTTGCCAAAACAACGCGTTTCTGACGATTGTAGAACGGAATTTCGGCATTACCTTTACCGATTTCACCAGTTTTGGGGTTATGATAGAGCAAACGCTCAATGATTTCACCCTTGATGATAGTTTTTTCAACGATTTCACGAACATCTTCGGGTTTAACTTTTACATAAAGAATATGTTCAGGTTCGATGTGAACCAAAGGTCCCATCTGACAGAAACCCTGGCAACCTGACTTGGAAATATAAGTCGCATCGCTGCAATCGTGCTCGTCAAGCTCCAAAACAACTTTGCTATTCAATTCTGTGAGTTCTTTTTCAAAAGCGTCACGGACATTCAATGAACCGTTAGCCACGCAGCCTGTACCGCCGCAAACGATGATACGGCGTTTCAATTGACTTGCTTTTGCCTCGTAATTTGCCTTGATTTCTTCAAGACTCAGCTTCATATTGCTCATAATCTTATCCTTTTATATTAAGTGTTATTATTTTCGACTATTATTTAGCGGCTTTTTCAGCAGCGATAAGTTCATCTACGATAGCGATTGCCTGTTCAGGAGTAACCTGACCGTGAACTTCGCCATTGACCACCATAACTGGAGCCAAACCGCAAGCACCGAGGCAGCTTACTGTTTCCACAGTAAAGAGCATATCTTTGCTAGTGTTATTCTCTGCATTGATATTCAATTTTGCATAGAGTGCATTCAAAATACCATGAGATTTTTTAACGTGGCATGCAGTACCATCGCAAAGACGGAAAACGTACTTACCTTTGGGAGTAAGTGAGAAGTGAGCGTAAAAAGTTGCAACTCCGTACACCTTTGAAGCAGGCAAATTCAAACTGTTTGCGACATAAGAGATTACGTCTTTTGACAAATACTTGAATTCTTCCTGAATCTGCTGCAAAATCGGAATCAATTTTGCCGGGTTGTACCCATTGCGTTCCAAGATTTGATTGACCACGTGTAAATTGTCAATCATGCTGTTTGTTTGTTCGTTAATTACTTGCATTTTTCCCTCGCATTGTTACTATTTTTTTTCACAAACACTATAAAAAACTAAAATACTAATTAATATCATAATTCTGCGAATTAAGTTTGACCGACAGCAAAGCCAAACCGCCAGCGATTACTTCACGCTGGACTATTACATCCTCCGGAACTTTTAACGCCACATTGGCAAAGTTCCAAATCGCTTTAACTCCCCCCGCAACCAAGTCTTCTGCAACCTCTTGCGCAAAAGGAGCCGGCACACAAATTATACCGACTTTTACCTGCAATCGCTTGCATAATTCAGCCAATCTGGCAACCGGGAAAATTTCACAATCGTGAATCACAGTACCGATTTTATCACCGTCAGCATCAAAGGCGGCAATAATTTTCAACCCATTTTCTTCGAACCCCTCGTAGCCCAAAATGGCACTGCCCAAAGATCCTGCACCGACTAATACCGCTTCAGATGTCACATCCCAATTCAAAAAACTTTTAATTGCTTCAATCAGTTCTTCAATTTTGTACCCAACGCCAGGCTGACCGGTAATTCCGGTAATAGCCAAGTCTTTACGGACAACAATCTCTCCGATATTCATGTACTTAGCAAGCACAGGAGTAGCGACAATAGTTTCACCGCTCTTACGCATTTCGATAAGTTTATGCAAATAAGTCGGCAATCTTCTGATAGTCGGCGATTTTAAAATTTTTGTTTTACTCATAATATATTCTCTCACTAACTTTTTTTCATACTTTAAAAATACTTTTGCCAAAAGTTAGATATTTTTTTATTTAACTTTTAATATTATATCACATCAACTGAAAATTTCAAGTCTGAAATAGATATTTTTTGATTTTTTTTTATTCCTTACAATTTCATATTATATAAACTCTATGCATAATTCAATAACCATAAATTTTATAAACCATGAATGAATACGAATTTGCATAAATGAAAAAGTTGATATAAAGTTGATTTTTCTTACAAATATTATTTGCATTTTTAGAAAAAACAAGTATAGTAATTATTATCAAAATTATAATTGTGCAAATTTAAAGGATTTCGAGATGATGATAGACTTAGGACCAAGCAAGCAAGCAAGCAAGCAAGCAAGCAAGCAAGCAAGCAAGCAAGCCTTTTATATATAATTTCTAATTATATATTAAAAGGCTCACTTCTGTCTTACTCTTATTCGTTAAATCAATCAAATCACTACAATTTTCATTACAGGGTACTTGTGTCAAAAACACAAATACCCTGTATTTTTTTATCAAATTTTCACATCATATATTTCAACAACTCTTAACAACAAAGGAGCAACTCTGCCTATGAATCTATTGAAAATCTAAAACAAAATAAATTAAAAAACACAAAAATATTAAACAAGATTAGATGAGGAATAAAACAATGCAAGAGCGTACTCGAGATAAAATTCAAAAAGAAGTTGATAAAATTCTTGATTTTAAAACTTGTGATGATTGGAAAGAATTTTTAAAAAACAAAGGAGAACGACATAAAATATATTATCACTATACCACTTTAACGGCTTTGTGGAATATATTAAAAAGTTCTTCATGGATGTTAAGAATAGCAAATTGTTCTAACGATCCGTCAGAATTGTCTGTGCATAATTCGTCATTCACAACGAGCAGCATAAGTTCTATGGGAATGTGGCATATGTATTCTAAATTATATTCTGACAAGGAAATTGGTGTTAGAATTGGTATTCCAGCGGCAACATTCAAAAAAATTTTTACTCCAACTGTTACTCTATATCAAAAAGATTTATCCGAGACAATGAAAGAATATTGTAAAACACCTCTTGAAATTTTTGATATGGCATATTGGCATTTTGGAAAAGAAAACAAAACAGATATTGCAATATACCAAAATTATGAACTTGTCGGACCAAGATTAAAATTTCATTTTTCAAAGGGACAAAAATTACCTCCATATTTTAAGAGTGCAATTTGGCGCAGTGAAAAAGAAGTGAGAGTTTGTTGTGATTTATCACAAAATGGAGACAACACCGATGTATTTGTAAAAATTGAACCGGAACTTTTTAAAACAATGTCTTTTCGTTTGTCTCCCGGAAATGAGAAACACGAAAATATACAACAGTTTTTTAAAGCAAATAGTTCACTCGAAGCGGTACGCTATTTAGATGCAAAAATTTCATCTAATGAATTAACTTATGAACAATTTCAAATGCCGAATGAATATGAACAATGGCAATGAAATGGTGAAACTATAAAAATAATAATGAGGAAATTATGAAAAAAAGATTTATTTTATTAGCCATAGCCGTAATGAGCTTGTCTTTATTCTGCTATGGTTGCGGACCCGATATTGAAGAAGTTGAAGTACAAGCGCAAGAACTGCTTGAAGACAAAGAGTATTTTGCAAGAAATTTAACTTTGATTCATGAAAAGGGGAATCATTATAGCGGAAGTGTTGAGATCTATCGTAATTCAGTTTGGGTTACTAAAAATATTGATGTAACTTATGATGGACGTACCATTTCTATAGAATGGAACGATTAATTAGGATAAAAATAAATATCATTTATTCTCACAAACGATAATATAAAAATTGACGAATGTCAAAAAGGAAAGAATTAATAAAAATGAAAAAAATATTAATTATAATCATGTGCATGTGTTACTGCATTCTCGGATTTGCAGAAACATTCCAAGAATTATTGCAAAAGGCTAAAGCCGGTGATGTAGAGGCGCAGTATAGATTGGGATTGGCTTATCAACACGGCAAAGGAACAGCACCAAATTTGAAAGCAGCAATGACATGGTATCAAATAGCAGCCAGAAGAGGGCATGTCGCTGCTAAAGAAAGACTTTATTTTATAGATCTTCAGATAAAAGCAAACCAAAATGATCCTGAAGCGCAATATAAATTAGGGATTTACATAGCAAAAAACAACCCAATCCCAGCGTTTAATTTCTGGAAAAAATCTGCTGAACAAGGGCATGCCGCTGCGCAATACCAATTAGGGATTTGTTATTACAATGGTACGGGGGTAACAAAGAATTATGTTGAAGCCGTTAAATGGTTCCAAAAATCAGCTGAACAAGGTTATGCCGAAGCTATATATCATTTGGGAATGTGCTATTATAATAGTGATGGGATATCTCCAAATCTAACAGAAGCGATAAAATATTTTCAAAAGGCGGCAGAAAAAGGACATGCCGGAGCTAAAGAGCAATTAAATTCTAATTTTATTACACTTTATATAA
>JAZRSP010000035.1:0-8015 GCA_045651565.1 Victivallaceae bacterium
AGGCTAACGCCGCCTCCCCCTATAACCCCCTCTGCGCAAGGGCATCAGCCCTTGACCGATATTGGAATTTACAGTTTTGCTTGCCGCAAAACTCTAAATTCCGATTTTTTTGTTTCCAAACCGCTTCGACGAGTGCGCAAGCGTGATAGATACGAATTATTTTTCGGTCATCAAATTGCACGCAAGTTCGCCAACCGATTGGGTGGAACAGGATTTTATTTTTAAATTTCTTCGAGGAGGGTGATTCCGTCAGATGGCGTATGGGGAGAAGCAAAACTGGCGTTATTTTTCACATTATCAAAGTCGATAAGGACGAATTTTGCTTGATTATTTTTCTTGATTTCTCCTAAAAACGGGAGCGAAAATCTTTTGGCTGCATTATAACTTAATTTCTTGATAATAAAGGAGTTATCAAGTTTAAGTTGACGCAAAATTTTGATAAATTCTGCACTTGATCCATAGTTTCTGATATGGCTTGACCCAAGTTCTTGTCCAAGCGGTCGGGCAGTTTCGTCGGTGCCTATCATGCACAGAGGATGTGCAATAATTTGACGCATATTTTCTTCACTCATTGTTTCGAAAGCGGCAAGACTATTTACTGAATCATATTTCACCAGTTCCAAAATTATATCGCAAGGATTTTTTGAGATTAATTCTGCTATTTGGGTGATTTTTAGTCCTATAAACTTTTGATAATCAGCAAGTTGTGTTGAAACAAGAATGATTTTTGATAGGTAGTTTTCGCCTTTTTTTTGCAAAGTTTCTTTGAAAACTTGACATTCCGTTTCAGAATTTTGCAGAATTTCCATAATTTTGCTGTCGGGAGTGCTTAAAAACTTCTCTGGTCCTGCCACGCTTAATTGGGTTAGTGACTGGCAGAATGGGTAACGGTCAAATGTTACGCTCACCCCATAATTTTTCGGAGCATTTTCGATGATTTCAAAAACTTTTTCGAGTTTATAGAAGTTTGCTTCGCCTGATGTTTTCAGGTGGCTTATATGCAGCTTCTGCAAGCTGGCACGGCGGGCAAATTCGAGAGTTTGGGTCAAACTTTCAATCAGAAAATCTCCCTCGCTTTTGAGGTGAGTGCAGACAATTTTGTCATTTTGGGCAACGATTTTCATAAGTTCGACGATTTCAAAATCTTCCGCAAAGCGTCCCGGCGAATAGAGTAAGCCCAGAGATAATCCGAGCGAACCAGCATCTAAAGTTGACTGCAATAACTTCTGCATGGATTTAAGTTCATCGGCGGTACAGCTTCTTTTCTCATAAGTCGCAACTGCGCTATGGAGTGTATTATGACCTGTGAGCGAAAAAATTTCAGTTTTTGAGCGATTATTTTGGGTTAAAGACAAATATTCTTCGGCACTTGACCAGGTAATTGCGGTTGGGTATTTTTGATAGACCTTTTTTAAGTTATCGCAATTTTTTGAACTGATTGGGAAGCAGGAGAGTCCGCAATTCCCCACAATTTCCGCCCCGAAACCGCTGGATTTTTTGCTTGTAAGTTCAAATGGCGATAGAATTGACATGTCAGAATGGCTGTGAACATCAATAAATGCAGGAGCAAGAAACTGATTTCTCCCATCGACAATGCGAGAAAAATTTGCTTCATTTATGCTGTAAGCGCAAATAATTTCCTCAATTCGTCCGTTTTCTGTGATGATGGAATAATTTTCGCCGAAAAAATTTACTCCGTCAAGCAGTTTTACATTTTTTATTAATGTTTTAGTCATCTTTTGCCCTTTCTTCTATTAATATAACACCGTTTTGCGAAAAATCACCCCGAAAAAGTTGTTGAGGTTGACATTTTTGCCAAAAAATGAATCACAATTACAGAAAGGAGGTAAAATGAAATTGTCTGATTTAATTGCAAGAGCGGTAGAAGAAAATCCTAACCTCAATACCGAGGAAAAGGAGTTGCTGCTGAAATTTGACTTGGACGAAATGACCGGCGAAATTAAGTCATTGCGTGAGTCTTTGGAAGCGGCGACAACCGAAAAAGAGTCCGCCTTGAAGCAGCTTGAAGACTATCTGTACAAAGATAATGTCTGCAAACTTGCCGCTGATTATAAGTTTTCCGATAAAAATTATTTGGAGTATTTGTGTCGGCAGAATAAAATCGATTGCACCGACGAAGTCAGCTTCGCCCCATTTATGGAGAACTTGAAAAAAAACTCGCCCAAATTTTTCAGCGTGAGTGTCAAATCTGGCTGCAATCTTAATGAAAGTCGAAAAATCGACAACTATGGAGATAATGGGCATGATCTAGTTTCTATGCTCAAACAGGCTCCCGAACTTAAATAACAAAACAATATTACAGAAAGGATTTTAATTATGTTATTTTCTTACAGTTTCCAAAATAAAAAACGCGACCTCGCAGAAGTTCTCTCTACTGTGATCAAAAACGAACCGAGATTTATCTCTAACTTCAAAATGGTCGAAAATGCAACCCAGCAGAAACATG
This sequence comes from Victivallaceae bacterium, assembly GCA_045651565.1. Lineage (GTDB taxonomy): Bacteria > Verrucomicrobiota > Lentisphaeria > Victivallales > Victivallaceae > RGIG5270. The sequence continues at coordinate 2,468 of JAZRSP010000035.1, forward strand.
AGTGGCTCGAAGACCAAATCACCGGCCGTTCAATTACTGCTTCTGCAATTACCGAAGCCGGTGTTATGACCGTCAGCGCAGGCGATATTGAAAAAATCAAAGTCGGTTCACTTCTTACCAAAGTCGGCGACTCTGCCCTTTTGCGTGTTGAAGCGGTTAATAACGGCGTTTTGACTGTATCAATTGTGGCTGCAAACGGTTCAAGCAGCACTCTTGAAACTTTGGGTGCGGCAGTTCCCGCAATTTTTAACATCGTTTCAACTCCGGTTGCAGAGGGTTCAATTGTTGGTGATGAAACCGGCTTGACCGGCAAAACTAATTATAACTGCACACAGATTTTCCGTAAAGATATTATTTTGAGCGGATCTGCTTTGGCGGTTAATGTTTTCGGCAATGTGGATAATTTGCTTAATCGTCAGACCGGTTTTGCATTGGAAGAGTTGGCTCGCGACTTGAATAGAGTTGCACTTTTCGGCCGCCGTGTTGAAGCAAGCGCAACTGCCAAAGGCGAAGCAGGCGGACTCTACTTTTTCGGATGTGGAGAAGGTGCGATGGAAATTGATGCGCAGAATACTAAAATTGACAGTTTTTCGCTCAATGATGCCGCACAGGCAATTTTGAGCGAAGGCGGAGAACCGATGCAAATTTTGTGCAGCGTCGGTCAGGCGAGAGTACTCTCTAATGAGTATCGCAATAACTTGCAGATTCTTCGTGCTGATGAGTGCCGCGGTGCTTATGTCGCCCAGATTGTTAATGAAATTAATGGTCGCGCGATGACGATTATGGCGGATCCCGATATGGTTGATACCGATGTTTGGGTAATTGACAATGCCGGTTTCGGTTTGAGTGCATTGAGCGGTCGTGCGATTAATGACCGTGATGCGACACCTAATGGTTTTGACGGAATCAAGCGTATGGCTCTTGGCGAACTTACATTTGAGTTCAAAAATGCTAAACAGCGTTTGTGCCGTATCAAAAATTTGATGCCGAGCGTAAATGCTATTGCCTCATTGAAAAACTAATAAACTTTTTAAATTCAGCCATGGCATTTTTGAGTGTCATGGCTGATTTTCTATGTGTAAATTAACTATGGAGAACTGAAAATGTTGGAAAACTTGAATGATTTATTGGGAGAAGCAGAAAAATATTTTGTCAATGACTTGCGGGAGAGTTATTGGAGCGAACTTACAGAAGAAGATAAACTCGGCGCACTGAAACTTGCCTTGCTTGATGTAAAAAGTATTTTGAATATCTGCAATCGCAATTGTGATTTTGATGATAAATTAATAGTGGCGGCGATTTTTGAGCAGGCAATCCACTTGGTAATTCAGAGAACATTGATGCAGCAGGATAAACAATTGACTCATCAGTCTATCGACGGCGTCGGAAGTGAAAGTTATTCACTTAATGACAGCAAAAAAGATTACTATTTGAAAGAACGACTTTCCGGGCGTACCGTAAGTTTATTGGCAATGCCGGATATTGGTAAAATCGTCCGGATTTCACGATAATTTTTTAATTTTACAAGCATAAGTCCACTTTAATTTGATAATTTTTACTATTTTTTAGTTTTTGATTTGCATTTTCGCTAAAAATGAGTAAAATATAATAGAGAAAAAGGAGTGGACTTATGCTTTGTGATATTTGCAAAAAAAATGAAGCGATAATCAGAATTCAGAAAATTGAAAACGGCAAGGCAGTAGCAGTGAATTTGTGTGCAGAATGTGCCGATAAGCACAAGGCGCATGAGCATTTCGAATTCGGTGATATTGATATTGGCGAGATTTTGAGTAATATTAAAAAAATCACCAAAAATATGAATTTGCAGGATTTGGTGCTGCATGCAGAAGCAGGTGATAAGAATTTTGAAAAAAATGTTGACGATTCATTAGCAGTTAAATGTCCCAAGTGCGGATTGACTTTGGCTGGAATTGACAAAAATTCCGGCCGTATGGGCTGTGATGAGTGTTACAGAACTTTCGCCGATGAGGTTTTGCAGAGTATCGAAAATATCCATCGCTGCAAAATTCATGTAGGGAAACACCCCATCGGTGCGAGAAAAGTTTCTGCTGATTTGCTTGCAGAGAAAATCCGTAAACTTGAAGATGATTTGCAAATTGCAATCCAAAGCGAAAAGTATGAGGAAGCAGCACTGCTTCGAGATGAAATCAACTTATTGAAAAAATCAGAGGCTAATATCAAAGATGAATAGTTCCGTTGAAAAATTATTGAAAAATCCTTTGAGTTTTTTGAATGCTTCTGATAATAGCAACGATATTGTGGCTATCAGCAGTCGGGTGCGGTTGGCAAGAAATTTGAAGGAGTTTGTTTTTCCTATTGCCGCTGATGTCGCTACATTGCAGAGAGTGCGCAATCAAGTTGATGACCTCTATGACGGAAAAAAACTCGGCTTGACCGCTGCAATGAGGTTTTTTGTCGATGATTTATCCTCTGTGGATAGAGAATTGCTCTTTGAGCGACGGCTTATCAGCAGTGAATTAAAAGATAATACTATTAATCGTGCCGTCTATATTTCAGGAAATGAAAAAGTTTCGCTTATGGTCAATGAGGAAGACCACTTGCGAATACAGGCATTTGCCAATGGTTTTAACTTGAAAAAAGCCTACAAGCTTGCTGAAAATCTGGATAATAAGTTAAGTGAAAACTTGGAGTATGCCTTTGACTCCAGACTTGGTTATTTGACTTCATGCCCATCCAATGTCGGTACCGGACTTCGGGCTTCGGTAATGCTGCATTTAGTTGGATTGCAGATAAAAGGCGAACTTGATTCGGCGGTGCGGGCTTTGAATAAACTCAATTTTGCGGTTCGAGGTGTTTTCGGTGAGGGGACAAGCAATATCGGGTCGCTTTACCAAATATCCAATCAGTTTACTCTTGGCAATAGCGAAGAAGAAATTTTGGAAAAAATCCATAATACCGTCGAGCAGATTATCAGTTATGAACTTAGTGCCAGAGAGAGTTTGTTCAAAAATAAACAGTACGAAATTCTGGACTATATCGGCCGCTCATACGGACTGTTGAAGCATGCTTATTTGTTGGAAAGTCGGGAGTTGTATAATGCAATTTCCGGGGTGAAACTCGGAGTCGATATGGGGGTGTTTTCTAATTTGAATATCAAGAGAGTGCATGAAATTTTTATCGCTCTTGGCGATGCTCATTTGCAGAAGTATTACGGCGGCAGTTTCGCTTCTTCCGAAGAATGCAGTGCATATCGGGCAACTTTGGTAAGAGATAAAATCAGAAAAGGGATTCTGGAATGACCGAAATTATTAATGTCGTATTTTTAGCATTTTTGGAAATCAGTTTTATTTTTGCAGTTTTGACACTTCTGCATAACCAGCAAAAAAACATCGGGACTGCGCCATTGTATTTATCAATGGGTGTGGTTTTTCTTTTTGCCCAATTGATTTTGGCGGCGGATTTGCGAGTGGCGATGCCGGGAAGTATGGAGTTGCAGTTAGGACCGACGGTAATATTTTTGCCATATTTGGCAATGATACTTCTTATTTATTTAAGTGACGGTACTTTGGCAACACAGCGAATGATTATCGGGTCGTTTGTGGTTTTCGGAGTATTTTTCTATATTGCTGAAATTACCAGAATGCAGTGCAACTGGACGGGGTATTCGATTGCGGTCGGGCAGTCGGCGGCGGAATTGGATTTTCTTTTGCAAAGAAGTTTGTATTCTATGGGCGGCATGACAATTGCGCATCTGGTGGATTTATTTATCATGCCGATTGCGTATACTTCGCTGAAAAATCTTAAATGCCGCCGTTTTTTTGCGATTTGCGGCGCATTGATTATTACTCAAATTTTTGATATAAGCATTTTTGCGATTATCTACTATTTTAAAAACAGAACAATTTGGAATTTTCTTGCCGGAGCTTTCTTTATCCGCAGTTGTTTTTCGATTTGGTTGGGAACGATTATCAGTGTATATTTGGGGAAAAAATCCGGCGACAATAAGGGAACATTTGATATTCTTTTTGCCTTCCTCGGCGGTTACGGCAAGTCAAAAGAGTTGCAGAATATTTTAAGTCAGTCAGAGGATAGATACAAAACTATTTTGGAGAATGCGCAAGAGTTGATTTTCCTGCTTGGTCCAAGGGGAAATGTGATTGACTGCAATGTCGCAGCCAAGGCAATGTTGGAGCGTTATTTGCCTAATTATGATTGGAAAAGCGATCTATTTTACCACATGCTGCCGTTAACAGACGGGGAGGGAGAGATTCTGACTTCCGAGGTGCGTAAAGAAGATAAAGTCAGCAGTTTCAAAGCGAAAATACTTAAAGACAACAGCGATGAGTATATTGATTTATCTTGTACTTTGTCACACAGTATTTTGCAGGGAGAGCAGATTTTGTTATTAATCTGCCGTGATATTACCAATGAATTGCAATTACAGCAGGAAAAAGAGAAGTTGTCTGCGGAACTTATTCACTCTCAACGACTTGAATCATTAGGAAAACTTGCAGGAGGGATTGCGCACGACTTTAATAATCATATTCATGCTTTGTTGGGACATGTGGATTTATTGCTTTGGCAGAAAGATTTGCAGGAGAATCCCAAGGCGGTTAAGCATTTGGAGAAAATCGGTGCGATTGCTGAGCAGTCGGGTAAATTGACTGCGCAGCTTCTGGGGTTCGCCCGCAAAGGAAAGTTCGTTGAAACCGAATTGAACTTGAATGAGTTGCTCAAAAGTACACTCTCTATGGTCAATTTTCCTTCCGCAAGCGAGGTGAAACTTATTTCTGAAATTAATGACCTTGAATATATGGTAAAGGGCGATTGGGTGCAGTTGAGTCAGGTGGTGATTAATCTCCTGATCAATGCCGGTGATGCGGTAAAAAAATCTGCAATTAAAAATATTACCCTCCTTGCCAAAGAGGGAATTTGCTTCGAAGCAGAACTTGAAAACTTTATCGAAATTAAAAAGATTGATTTAACCGGATTCTATTGTGTCAAAATCAGCGATACCGGAAGCGGTATTTCCGAAGAAAATAAGCAGAAAATCTTTGAACCCTTTTTTACTACCAAACCGATTGGAGAAGGTACCGGAATGGGGTTATCTATGGCGTACGGTACAATCAGCAATCACCATGGTTATATCCATGTCGAGAGTGAAATTGATAAAGGTACGACCTTTTATATACTTTTGCCTGTTGCAGAGTAATCGAATCAGTTTTTTGCCGCCTTTTTCAAGACAAAAAAATAAACTCGCTTAATAAAATCAAGCGAGTTTTCAAAACTGTAGACTAAAAATAATTATTTTTTAGCTTTATCCCAAGTAGCTTTGCTAACAAAAGCGGTCAAGTTGCGACCATCAGCAGTTTTAGCTTTGAAAGCATAACGCTGGTTACCTTCCGCGCCATAAGCTACGAAATCGATTACTTCTGCTTCTACTTTTTGTTTTGCTTTTACGTCATAGAAAGAATGTTTCATTTTTTTGTCTCCTTTGTTAGTTAAACATTGACGAACTATTCTAATTATAGCTCATTTTTTTGAATAAGCAAGTCTTTTTTTGAAA
>JAZRSP010000036.1:0-10345 GCA_045651565.1 Victivallaceae bacterium
TAAGTTACAACAAAAAGGAGAAAAAAATGTTATTTTTAAGTGTCATTTTAGCTTTTTACATCATTGCCAGCGGAATATTGCCGACCAAACTGAAATTAGGCAACAAAATTGCCTTATCTGCCTTTGCGATTTTGATTTCTCTCAAATTTTTCATCACCAAACTGATAACCGGCAAACTGTTTTTCGAGCCTGACATTCCGAAAATTTTTATTATCGGCAGTTCATGGCTTTTCGGCATACTTTTCATATTGTTTTTCCTGTTTATATTCAAAGACATCATCTTTCTTCCGATCTGGCTTTTCAATTTGAAATTCAAAAAAATCAATCCCGATTCATTCAAAAAAATCTTCAATCGGACAGGTTTGATTTTAACTGTTTTTGCCATTTTTCTCGCCTCAATCGGACTCTATTCCAGCTTAAAAGTTCCTGAAGTCAAAGTTGTGAATGTCGCAATTGACAATCTCCCTGCCAACTTGGAAAATTTCTCGATTGCAGTCCTCTCCGACCTCCATATCGATCGGATAACCGACAAAGCAAAAATGGAGAAAATCGTACAAAGAACTAACGAAACTAAACCCGATTTGATTGTACTTTTAGGCGACTATGCAGACGGAAGCGCAAATGATTTCGCCGACTCGCTCCAAGTTCTGGCGAATTTAAAAAGCAAATTCGGCACTTACGGGATTGTCGGCAATCACGAATATTACTCCGGCTACTCTGAATATTTGAAAATGCTTAATTCCTTGAATATCAAAATGTTACTTAATCAGTCAGTCGTTGTTGCCAATAATTCGATTTTCATTGCTGGAGTAACCGATCAAGCAGCAGTGTCCCGTGGATTCCGCAACAAACTTCCTGCCCCGAATTTAAGCAAAGCCATGCAAGGAAGCAACTTCTATAAGGTAAAAATTCTTCTTGCCCATCGCCCATCTATCGCCTTGGAAGCAAAGAACTTCGACATCGACCTACAATTATCCGGACATACACACGGGGGCTCCATGCTCTTATTCAAGCACCTGGTTGCCAAGTTCAACGACGGCTTCGTTGCCAATTTGTACCACTTCGACGACTCAAAAATGCAGCTATATGTTTCCAACGGCACCGGAATTTGGAATGGCTTCCCATTCCGAATCGGAGTTCCCAGCGAAATCACCCTGATCAAGTTAAAACGCTCGAAAACTCCCAATCGCATTTGAAAAACTTTTTTTACGTGGTATAGTATAGAATGAACCAAAAAGAAAGTAATTTTATGACTGATACTGAATACATGCAAATTGCCATCGCAGAGGCAAAAAAGGCCGCCGAAATCGGAGAAGTCCCCGTCGGAGCGATTGCAGTTATTGATGGCGAAATTGCGGCAAAAAGTTTTAACTTGATGGAGAGAGAAAAAACCGCCCTCGCCCACGCAGAAATACTTATCATTCAAGAACTTAACAAAATTGTTGGCGATTGGAGATTGGACAATGTAACTATTTATGTTACCAAAGAACCCTGCCCGATGTGCGCAGGAGCAATGGTCAATTCGCATGTCAAAAAATTGGTCTTCGGCATGCCGGACAGCCGTTCCGGGGCTTGCGGGTCATCGAGAAATAATATTGCCGATAATCCCGATATGCTCTGGCAAATCGAAGTTGTTCCGGGGATTTTGGCAGAGGAATGCACTGCAATTTTTAAAGATTTTTTCAAAAAAATCCGAGCAGAAAAACAGAAAAAGAGAGAATTTTATGAATAAGCAAAGTTTTTTAGATCGCTTTTTAGCGCATGCGGAAAATTTAGACCCCAACAGCCGTCAGAGTTATATTCTGAAACTCTCAAAGGAACGAGGATTTTTTGAAACAATTTTTAACTCCATTGAGGAAGGAATTTTGATTATCGACCGCCAACTTAAAATCAAATACTTCAATTTGGCGGCAAAACAACTTCTGAACCTCCCAGACGACTTGGAAAAAGTCCGCCTTTCACAATTCCTCCCGGATATTAACTGGCGGAGAATTTTGGATAATGACGAAAATGAGTGGCTTAAAGTTTCACATCAGGAAATAGAAATCCTCTACCCTGAAAGCAAGTTTATCCAGTTCTGTTTGGTACCTTTGGAGGAAGAACCGACTTTGGCGGCAGCAGTAATCAGAGATGTCAGCAAAGAACGCTCACAGAAAATTGCCGACTTCGATGCTGAAAGCAGAAAACAATTGGCAATGCTGGCAGGTTCAGTTGCCCATGAAATCGGCAACCCTTTGAATAGCTTGTACTTAAACTTGCAGCTTTTGGAGCGTTCTGCCAATAATAAAGACCTTTTAAGTGACTCTGAAATGCTGGAAATGGTTTCTGCCTGCCGCAGTGAAGTTGAACGCCTCGACGGAATTATTACCCAATTTTTAGGGGCGATCCGCCCGCAACAAACAGTTTTCGCTCCGGTGGCAATCGACAAAATTTTGATCGAACTGCTGTCATTTATGAGGCAGGAACTCGAACTTAAAAAAATTCATGTTGCCTGCAACATTGCCGACAATGTTCCAATTATTCAAGGCGATGAAAAACAGTTAAAACAACTTTTTTATAATATCATCCGCAACGCCATGCAGGCAACAAGCGCCGACGGGACTTTGGATATAAAAATTTCTGCCGACATGGAATTTGTGATGATTGAGTTTGCCGATTCAGGTCGAGGCATCGAAAGCAGCCAGATCAATAGAATTTTCAAGCCGTTCCAAAGTTTCCGCAATGACGGCAATGGTATCGGCATGATGATCATTGAACGCATAGTCCGCCAACACGGAGCAGAATTGTCTGTCGATTCGCAAGTGAATGTCGGCACAATCGTGGCAGTAAGATTCCGCCGACACGCCAAAAAAGTCCGCGTCTTAAACATGGGTGAATAACCGCTTTTTAGGCTTAATTACCCCCCACCTTATTCCGTCATTCAGCAAACAGCAAAAAAATATTCGGAGGGAGGGGAATTTGTGGTTTAAAAAAAATTAAAAATTTTCGACAGGAATTTGGCAATAAAAAAACTGACCGGAACTTGCGTTTCGATCAGTTATAAATCAGAACTTATTTTCGCAATTACGCTTTTACGAAATTGCCGGTACGGATACATGCTGCGCACATTTTAACAGTCTTAACAGTACCGTTTTCATTGATTTTAACAGTTTGGATATTCGGTTCAAACATGCGTTTGGTGTTTTTAACAACGTGCATACCGATACCACCGGCCTTTTTAGCAAGACCTTTGCGAACGATATGACCGCCGCTAACCTTGCTTTTACCACAAAGATGACAAACTTGACTCATTTTTTACACTCCTTCGCCGTTTTTTACGGCACCTTATCTAAATTTTTACCATTATCAAAAAAAAATGGTGGGTTGACCGGGACTCGAACCCGGGACCACCGCCTTAAAAGGGCGATGCTCTACCGACTGAGCTATCAACCCGCCGGAATCAGATTACAGATAACTGTAACTGCTGACGATTTACTTAATATAACCCATATTTTCAAAATTTCAAGTACAATTCTTAAAAAAAATCATTTTTTTATCGAATTTCTGAAAAATATTGGATTTTTCAGTAAGCAACCTCTTTATCCAAGAGTCCATTTTCAGTTGCCTGCCAATTTTCATCGTTATCACTTAAACTGACAACCTTTATTGGCATCGCTTTCGCTCAATTACCAATAACTTGGCATCGCTTTCGCTTGATTGCCAATAGCTTGGCATCGCTTTCGCTTGATTGCCAATAAAATTGGCATCCCCACGGGGATTCGAACCCCGGTTGTCGGGATGAAAACCCGATGTCCTAGGCCTCTAGACGATAGGGACACAACCAAAAATACTCTAATAATATAGCATTAAATTGTAAAAAAGCAAATAAAAATGTCGAGAAATTTGAAAAAAAATAAAAAAAATGTGAGAAATCTATGCAACAGACATATAATTTACCCAACATGCACGATTAAGGCGCAATATGTATTATCAGGCAATAAATTTTTAGTTTTTGCACCCCCGACTATTGACAATTCAAAATTGTGTGCTATAGTATTAAGACTATTATATTATAGTTATATTAAGACTATTCGTAAATAAAACAAAAAAAGAAAGGATTATTATTTATGAAATTAAAAAACTATGTTTTGAGCTTCGCCCTGATCGTATCGGCATTTAGTGCTTTTGCGGACAGTGAGTACGGCACCACAATTTTGAATGGCGGCAAAATCGAACCTGTTTCATTGATCATGCTTAAATCAATCAAGGAACACCTCAATTTCTGTTTCGCAAAAAACTACCCTGACGGTTCAATCTACCTCAACCACTCAGAGGGAATCCATACTGTTACAGAACGCCCGAACCGCATGTATTCGCTTGACAACGGAAAAACTTGGCAAGTAACTCCGTTTAACTTCGGCGGTTTCAACGGCTTCATGAATAAAAAGGGGCAGAAATGCCAAATTACCGGCTGGACTTCAGAAGAAAAAGATTTGCACACAATCCAATTGACCATTCTCAATCCCGACGGCAAAAGCGTTACTACTAAAAAATTGCCATTGCAGCTCCCCTTCGTCAGCACCTTGCGTATGCACAGAAAAGTTATCCGCACCCAGGACGACAGACTTCTGCTCCCGGTACACTGCTGGATCAAAGGTGCGCCGAAGCGTTCAGTCTTTGTAATTGAATCAACCGACGACGGTGAGTCTTGGCACTATCTCTCAACCATCATGGACGATCCCGAAGGCAAATATCATGAGGGTCCCAATGAAGCCGACATCGTCGAACTTGCAAATGGTGATTTATTGGCTTATGTCCGTACCGGTCAGCCCTCACCGATGTTCCAATTGCGCAGTACCGACGGCGGTAGAACCTGGGGCGAAAGAACCAAATTTTCTGATACCGGCGTTGCTCCCGAAGCTAAAATTTTGAGCAACGGCACTTTGATTGTTATTACCGGTCGTCCGGGACTTTACCTCTATATCGACTTCACCGGAACCGGCAAAAGTTATCAGAAATACCAAGTTTGGGGCGGTTCAGGCAGTTCATACGCATCTGCATTAGAAATTGAACCCAACAAAGTTATGGTTATTTATGACGAAAGCGACTTCGGTTCATGGCGCAACCAATCTCGTTTCAGCCGTATCATGGCAGCAACCTTTAATATCGTTAAAGACAGTTCATTAAGACTTAGCAACTCAACCAACCCCAAAGCTAAAGAGTATGACTATTTTTATACCGCAGAGTGCAAACAAGCTTTGGATTACAGACACCTCTTCCACAATAACGGTGTCCAGCCAAAAGCAAAAGGCGAAAAAAACAACTGCTATTGGGAAATTCGCACCATTGCAGAATATCCGCACCCGGTATTGCACATGAATTTTATGGCAGACCAAGCACCGTATAAGTTCGCATATTTCAATAAATATATTGATGAAGAATGCACTACTGCCAAAGCCACTTGGGAAGTTCGAGTTAATGAAAATGTCGACTCTCCGCAGTTCCGTGTCGTAATTACTCTCAAAAATTACGGACAAATCTGGGTTGGTTGCGGCAAAAATACTCTCACATTCCAAGACGGAAGCAAAACCAAAACAATTCCTTTCAATGCAGGAACTAAATTTAATTCTTTCGACCTCCGAGTCGACGGAAAAGCCGGAACTTTTGCCCTATATGCAAATGGCGGCAAATCCCCTGTCTATACCGGCAAACTCTCTTCTGTCGCCGCCGGTTCTTCCAATAGAATTAATGTCGGCGACGGCTCAAATCAAATACAGGGTTCATGCGACCTCGCCTATTTGGGATTCTCATTTGACTAATATTTTTTAGCAACACACCGAACGGGTTAAATCAAAAAATGATTTAACTCGTTTTTTTATCTAAAAAAATATAAAAAAATATCCGAATTTCACTTGCGAAAAAGCGGTTTTGGGTGTATTTTAATATATAAAAAAATTTCAATTTGGAGGTATGTAAAAAATGGATCCCAACAAAAGACCCGAAAATATGGTCCGCATCACCACTCGTGAACTTGCGGAAAAGTTTATTGATGAACAAGTTGTAGAAATTCGCAAGCAGGTAGGCGACAAAAAAGTTCTCCTCGCTCTTTCAGGCGGTGTAGACAGTTCAGTTGTAGCTGCATTATTGATTAAAGCAATCGGCAAGCAACTCGTATGCGTCCATGTAAACCACGGACTTATGAGAAAAGGCGAGAGCGAAGCAGTTGTTGAAGTTTTCGGCAAAGAACTTGACACCAATTTGATCTATGTCAATGCCGCAGACCGCTTCCTTGATAAATTGGTCGATGTTACCGACCCAGAAACTAAACGCAAAATTATCGGTAATGAATTTGTGGTTGTTTTTGACGAAGAAGCAAGCAAACTTACCGGAATCGACTTCCTCGCACAAGGAACAATTTACCCCGATATTATCGAAAGTAAGGATGTAAAAGCTCACCACAATGTCGGCGGATTGCCCGAAGAAATGCAGTTTGAATTGGTTGAACCGGTCAAATTGCTCTACAAAGACGAAGTCCGTGTAGTCGGTTCTGCATTAGGCTTGCCGGATTCAATGGTCTATCGCCAACCTTTCCCCGGCCCCGGCTTGGGAGTTCGTTGTACCGGAGCAATCACCCGTGACCGATTGGAAGCTTTGCGTGAATCAGATGCTATTTTGCGTGAAGAATTTGACAAAGCCGGATTGACTGATAAAGTTTGGCAGTTCTTTACCGTTGTGCCTGATTTCCGTTCAACCGGAGTTCGTGACGGCAAACGAGTTTTTGACTGGCCGGTAATCATCCGTGCGGTTAATACAGTTGACGCAATGACCGCAGAAGTTCCGGAAATTGACTGGGCGATTTTGAAGAAAATCACTGATCGAATTTTGAACGAAGTTCCCGGAGTATGCCGTGTGCTTTATGATTTGAGTCCGAAAGCACCTGCAACAATCGAATGGGAATAATTCTATAAACTCTTTAATGGCAGAACTTTCCACCTCTGCCATTTTTTTATTTACAACAAATTTTTATAAAAATTATAACCCTAAATAAGATTCAAAACAGCATCGGCAATGAGAAGTCCCGATTGAACTGCTTGGTCAAAGGCATAAGGTGTAAGCGCAAGTTCCTTAAATTCTTTGGTGTGCAATGCAACTTTTTGAGAATTTTCTGTGATTCCGAAAAAGAAGTTGCAAAGCGGAAAATCTTGTGACAAATTTGCATAATCTGACGAAATTTTTTCTGCAATATAGGAACTGTCCCAATTAATTTTCTCAAATTCCGCCTTAATCAAACTCTCTAATTCAGGAGCTTTTTGGGAAGCAAGATAGGTATTAGGACGATTGGTGCAGTCAAAACGGCAATTTGTCGCAACTGCCGCCGCTTCAACCATTTGTGAAAATCGTTTTTCAAGTTCGGCTAATTTACTGTTGTCTGTTGTCCGCAAATAAAAGTGCGCTTCGGTAAGTTCAGGAATAATATTCGCCATTTGTCCGCCATTAGTAATAATTCCATGAATCATCGAATTTTTATCCATCTGCTGGCGGTAAAGCCCAATAGAATTAAAAAGCAAAATCATCGCATCAAGTGCATTTATCCCGTCACTCGGTGCCGCCGCCGCATGGGCACTCCTGCCATGAAACGCCACATCGAATCTGCTGACTGCCAAAGTTCCTGAATCAAATCCGCTTCGATAGTACGGATGGGTGATAAAACCATAATCCACATCATCAAATGCACCAAGCTTCTGCAAATCAATTTTGCCGCCGAAATTTTCTTCTGCGGGAGTACCGAAAAGGGAAAGTTTTAAGTTAAGTTTATGTTTTTTTATCTGCTCAACCGAGGCTAAAAAGGCAGTTAAAGCACTTACGGCAATTAAGTTATGCCCACAACCATGCCCCAGACCTTTGAGGGCATCATACTCACTGAAAAACGCTACTCTTTTCGCCTTTTCATCTGTCCATTCCGCCTCAAAGTTCACTCTGAACGCCGTAGGAAATTCAGCAAAAGGATATGAAGTTCTAAAATTTAATTTTTTCAGAAAATCAGTCTGAATTTTGGCAGATTCCACTTCGGCATAGCCTAATTCCGCCTTGCTGTGAATAAATTCAGAAATTGCTCTTAATTCATCATAATATTTAAAATCAAGTGCCATAAAAACCCCTTAAAAAAGTTCCATTTGTGCTATCGGCGGAGTATCGTCGTCTGGCTTGGAATTACTAGATTTTTTTGACACAATTCTGGGACGACGAGCCGGTTTTTTCTTGTCCGAATCATCTGCTTGAAGAATAAAAACTTCGTCATCGGTTTTGGCAGAAGTTTCGATAGGTTCTGCAACCTTTTCTACCGCAACCTCTGCAACTTTTTCCTCAACTGCTTCGACAAGTTCTGCAACCGATTCAGGAGTTTCTTCGACTACTTCGATAGAAGTTTTCTCTTCAACTTTTTCCTCTGCAATTTCCTGACTTTCAACAACTTGTTCAGTTTGTTCCGCTTCGGCAACAGAAGTTTCTGCAAGTTCTTGAACTTCAATTACTTCACTGTCATTTGTACTTACAACTTCCGAAGTTTCAGCAAAATCAACTGCATCAATATTTTCATCATTTTCGTTATTTTCTTCCGCAGACATACGATGTTTTATCTCTTCGACTTCTTCTTTGGTCAAATAACGGACATGGGTAATTTTCTTAATGGTATTGGCGGTAAAAAGCATACCTCTGGCTTTGGGGCTGCGCAAAGTAAATTCCATGAGGGTGATCTCGTATTTTTTCTCCTGACCGCGTTTATTGACTTCAATTACCTCATAAATTGCATCAACCCTGGGGGTAAAAAACTCAATTTTGCAGTTTGCGGGGCAAAGCATATAATCTTTGCCGGCAATAAATTTATCAATACAAATCCGCTTGGAGTAGTATTTTTTCGCCTTGGTATCAATATAAATCAAAGCAAATTCCTGGGTCGGATCATACTTTCTGCACTCATAAAGTTTATTAACAAACTCTTTATTCTTGTTTGGCAGATTTATAATTCTGTATTTCCCATTCTTTTCAATCAAAAGTAAATGGTCAAATTCATTACAAACAATCGGCTCGTCACTTTTGATTGCGGTACCGATATAGCCCTCTTTTTTGTCCCAGCCGATGCGAATATTATTGAGTGCGACCTGATTTTTGTTAATTTTCTCAAAGCCGTGAACAATTTCGGTGCGTCTGGGGAATAATGAACCATATTTTTCCAGCAATTTATTCAAATAATCGATAGCATGCTGCTTCAAATTCTTTAATTTCTTATTAATTTCGGCAATTTTGTTATCAATTTCACGCAATTCTTTCTGGTTTTTCTCTATATCAAAGCGGGAAATTCTGCGAACCGGAAGTGCAAGAAGTTTATCAATATCTTCTCTTTTTAGTTCACGGCGAGCGAGATGCAAGAAAGGTTTCAAGCCCTCTTCGACTTCACGATATTCGTCTTCCTCACTTGTAACTTCCTCGATTCTCTTATAAATACGGTTTTCGAAGAAAATCTGTGCCAAAGTTTTTGCGTGGAAAAGTTCATTCAAGCGATTGAGCTCGATTTCCAACTCTGCCTTCAAGTATTCCAGCAACTTTTCAGTATTGCGGTGAATAACCTCTGTCACGCTCATTTCGCAGGGGCGATTATCCTTAATGACCGTCATCATCGTAGAAATCGGCATTGAGCAATTTGTGTGCATATAGAGAGCAGTCATAGTCTTATTAGGATCTTGACCGCGAGTGGGAGTAATGCGAATTTCCACTTTTTCATTAGTAAAGTCATTAATCGCAGAAATCTTAATTTTTCCCTTATCGGCAGCCTTTTCGATTGACTGCATAAGTTTTTCAGTATCAGTCGCATAGGGGATTTCTCTAATGACGATATCACGCCCATCGAGTTCCATTCTGGCACGAATGGTAACTTTGCCGTTGCCGTCGGCATATTCGCTCACATCGACAATACCGCCTTGGAGGAAATCGGGATAGAGTTCAAAATCTTCATTATTAAGCACGGCGATCTGTGCCTTTAATAACTCATTGAAGTTATGGGGCAGAATGGTAGTTTTCATACCGACGGCAATACCGTCAGAACCGAGCATAAGAAGTCCGGGGATTTTCACCGGAAGCACAATCGGTTCCAAATTTCTGCTATCATAAGTTTCCACCATCGAGGTAATTTCATCGCAGAAAAGAACATCTCGCCCGAGTTGAGTAAGACCGCACTCGGTATAACGAGGCGCAGCCGCTCCGTCACCGGTAATGATATTTCCGAAGTTTCCCTGCTTTTTAATAAAGTATTCTTTATTGGCAAGCACGGTCAAAGCGTCTTTGATTGAAGCGTCGCCGTGGGGGTGATATT
>JAZRSP010000037.1:0-2861 GCA_045651565.1 Victivallaceae bacterium
GTACTGGCAGTTACCAAAGATACCGAAAAACTGGAAAAAACCCTTGAAAAAATTCCGGCAACCAAATTTACCGATCAACTGAAAGGCGGGCTGACTGCTGTTCGGGAAGCGATGAATAAAACTTCCGGTGGGGCGGAAAAACTTCTGGAAACATTTTTTGCCGGTGGCGGTGCCATTGGCATCATCATTGCGGGATTTGCCAGCTTGGGGAAAATCGCCATGTGGGCCTATGGCCTGTGGACCAAAGGAGCCAAAGAAGCCAGCGAACTTGCCCAACGGAACGCCGCCGATATCCGGGATAACGCCGCTGCCAATGAGCAAAACCGGCAGGCGGCAGCTGGATATCTTGAAAAGTTGCAAAGTCTTGCTTCCCAAGAGAAACTTTCCAACGCCAGTAAGGCGGAGGCAGTCAAACTGATCGGTGACCTCAAAAAATCCTACGGAGATTTGGGGATAACGCTGGATGAAACCACCGGCAAAATTACCGGGCTTGATGCCGCATTGGTCAAAAAGGCTCAGCGGGATAAGCAGGGCAGGATCAGCGAAATAAAGGCAGAATTAAAGCAACTGCAGGCTGACAACAAGTTGCAGGCTTCGGAGCGGGACAGTGCCGGATTTGCCACGGGCATCGGCAATATACGGCTGGGCGGGGAGGAAGCCGTTCAAGCCGCCCAGGAGAAGATCAACGAAAACAACAAGCGTATTCTGGAATTGCAGAAAGCTCTGCGGGATGCTCAAAAAGACACCACGCCGGAAGACCTGCAAGGACAGCAGAAGGCCCGGACCGCCGATAAGCGTCAAGAGGTCAAAGAAGCCTTTGACGCCAGAAAACGCAAAATCCTTGACAATCAATTTCAAAAAGCCGAAGATCCGGAACAGAAAATAGCTAACCGGAAGCAGCTGCTGGATGAGTTGCAACGAAAAAAAATCAATCCTCTGCAAAAACAAATCGAAGCGACGAAAAAAAAGTATGACACCGCCAAGCCGGAAGATCGGGAGGAAATTGCCGCCCGGGGGTTGGATCTGCAGAAGCAGCTCATCGCGGCCCGGGAGGAAGAGTACGCACTGGAGCAGCAGATTGCAGAAGTCCGCAAACGGCACACGGACGCAGTACAGGACCGCACCCGGCAAGCCGAGTTTGAG
This sequence comes from Victivallaceae bacterium, assembly GCA_045651565.1. Lineage (GTDB taxonomy): Bacteria > Verrucomicrobiota > Lentisphaeria > Victivallales > Victivallaceae > RGIG5270. The sequence continues at coordinate 1,144 of JAZRSP010000037.1, forward strand.
CTTGAGCATCAACAGCTGATCCTGCGGGGGGAATATGACAAAGCCGCCGCACTGAAGCTGGAAAAAGAGCTTAAGGAACAGAACCTGAAACTGACCGAAGCGGAAAAACAGGCCATTCTGGAAAAAGAAAAAGCCGCCGCTGGTCAGAATTTGCGAACCAGTTTGCACGATCAGGCAAAAGATTTGTACGGGCAAGCCATGGAGCGTGCCGGGCACGGGAAGGAATATGCCCTGACCAAAGCTCTGGATGATGCCCGAAAGGCGAAAGGTTTTGAACTTACGGAGGAAGAGTCCAGACTGGTCAAAGAATTATCATCACTTTCTCAACAGTTTGACGGTCTGCGGGATCTGGATATTGGAGGACTTCAGATCCAGACGAATGAGTTGACCGCACGGGGCGGGTTCCGCGGCGGAGCAATCAAACCTGATACCGAACGGGTAAACAAAGAGATTGCAGCAATGGCCAAGCAACAGGTGCAGACCTTGCAGCGAATAGAGAGTATTTGCGAAAAAATTGGAGTTTTTTAACGATGTTCATCAAGTATTGCTCACAGGAAAAGTCGATAAATAATTCCGGGATTGAGTATAAACGTATCCTTTCGGGGGAGAGGGATGAAATGGAAGTTCTTTTTTCGTCCCTTAAAATCGGAGTTCACTCTCAATTTGGCGCATTGAATTCTTTTCGATTGTATCAAGAGTCTCCGACGATTTGGAGCGTTGAACAGCGATTCCTTGCGGATACAGCCGGAGAATCAAAGAATATCGAGATCACCGAGTATGGGAAAAAATCTGCGCAGCTCCGCGGTGCGATGTTATCACTCCCATTGGAAGCGTGTCCTCTCTACATGGCATGCTGGAACCATTATCTCGTTGCCGCTCCTAACGCAGGGAAAACGATTCCGGCATGGGCTTTGTCCGCGAAAACCACCGTGTTGACCCCTGACGAGTCGCAGCAATATGCATGGATTGACTCACTGGCGAATTTACCGACTGAAAAAGGCTCGCGGTGGTTCGTTTTGATGGCCCCCCAAAAGCCCGGGGTGCAATCATGGGATATTGCCGCATATACGGTGACAGAAACCGCAAAATTCCGAACGGCGAGAGCCGCCGGGAAAATGGTGGCTGGCGTATTGAATAAAATCGGCGCACCGGAAGAAACTTTTGGGCTGACGGGTGGGAATTGGAAATGTGATGACGCCGGAGTTTCATATAGCTCCGGAGATTGGCTTGCTACATTAACATGGACCAAGTCAGGCGATGAGAAGGGTTGGGACGCTGAAATGTATGGTCGTGCAAAATGATTCCGGCGAAAATCAAATCCGGCGATAAAATAGCAACTATTCGTACACACTGGAACCACCTGGTGGACTATTTATACTCTTGCCGCTTGGTTAGTGGACCGGGCATATCGATTCAGCACCGTCCGTGCGGTATCGTGATAAGCAGCACACGACAAAATTCCAGTAATAACGTGGGATACGAAGCGGCCCTGTCTTACCCGTTCAAGGTGACGGTGAGCGGTGATAAGTGCCTGGTTTCCGGCGGTTATGTCACGGGATATTCGGAAAAAATGTGGGTCGCAGATACCGCATTTCCGGCAGACGGTGTGGCGTTTGTTTATCTTGCCGTTACGCCCAAGGTTATAGATCATGCCATCCATGCCCGGATCGAATACGGGGCAAAGCATGATTATATGGAAAATTATGGGGGAGAAGATG
>JAZRSP010000038.1:0-2048 GCA_045651565.1 Victivallaceae bacterium
TACAAACCTGAAAATCCGGTGGATAACTTTGCCAATGTCCTTTTTGAGGAAGAAGGCTCCGGCATCTTGAATTGGTGCCTTGAAGGTCTTGCCGAACTTTTGACTGCCAAATCCAGCCGGTTGCCTATGACCGACGTTCAAAAAATGCGTTTGGACTTTCTCTTCCGTCAGTCGTTTCAACTGGAGAGCATTCTTGGAAAATTCCTGGAACCTTGCCCCGGGAGCAATTTGACCACCGAAGAGATTTACTCACTCTACATTGAGGTTGCAAAAAACATCGGGTGGCATCTTATTCCCAAACGTAAGTTTGAAACCGAGTTGCCGGAGCATATGCAAAAAATTTTCAATCTCACCCGTAATCGTGATATCAAGCGTAACGGAACAAATCGTTCCGGTTATCGCAATATTAAAGTAAAGAAGTTGCAGCAGGTCGTATGAAGCGTATGAACCGTATGTTTTAATCACAATTTTTCTTAGGGATGCGGGAGGCAAACACCTCCCGCTGTCTTTTTGGAGCGTTGCCTTTAGTGCTGGTCTTGGCGAGGTAACTGGCTCTCCTGAAGCAATCATCTTTTTTCTTTTCCATCTCCGGATCATCGGGACGTAACATAACCCCATTGACCTGCTTTTCTCCTGTTCGGCTGGTTGTGCAGTCATCAATCAGGCCATAACCGTTCTCTCTTGCCGGTAAGCCCAGGGTACTGTCCCATAATCTCTCAGCCGTCTGGATATGGTTATGAATACTCTGGGTTTTCTGACCGTCAAGAAGCAGTGCCACGTGGTAGTGCTGGTGCTTCTCTCTGGATTGTTCCCGTACTGCTACATACTGGGGCTTCAATCCCTGTCTGGAAAGGTTCTTCATCAACTTGGACTGGAACTCTCTGAATACTCCATTATCTGCATGAGTATATCCTTCCGGGAATCGAACATCTAATCTCATAAAGAAAACCTTACTCTTGGTTTCTTCTGCATAATCAAACTGTCTTTCTATCTCATTAAGTATTTTTGTATTACATGATAAATTTCTTTCTTTATCAGTCATAATGGGGTAATTGTGATAAGTGCTTTCTGTTGTATTCATTTTTTGTTTTCTCCGTGATGAATATGTTCTTTTAAGGTACTACCAATTAACCTTGACGTTTCTGGAACAGAAATCACCATTTCCACAGCCGCCGTTGATATGGATGATTTCTTTTTTGCTTTCCATATTATAACTGCATTAATTAAAAAAAGAGAGCCGGTTAAGACTCTCCGGTTTGTGGTTAAAATTCACATCCGCAATCTCGGCAAATAAAACCATCCGCCCATGGGATTATATCGTCGGAGCCGCAATAAGGACATCTCATCAGGCTGCCCTCCACTCGTGACCATTTGGACACTGATAAATGCGAATGATGTTTTCATCTACCAATTTCCCAACCGAGTTTCCGGCAACTCCTCCTGCGGCGGCTCCGATAAGGCAACCGAGAACACCGCCAAGCAATGTTCCAAGCCCCGGACAGATAGCTGTACCAATAGCCGCACCGGTAGATGAGCCGGATACCGCAAGATACCCACCGGCTCCGACACCTGCGGCAGTTGTGATTTTACGGATTTTATTAACCAGAGTTCCCGGCTGATTACAAATAGGACAACGCATATTTACCTCCTTACCACGATACAGCGATACAAAAGTCAACATCGCTCTGGTATTCAATGTGTTTCAACGTTTCTGCAAGCTGTTCAATTTCCTGAATAAAGCTCTGCAAAACAATCGGATCAATATCTTTTCTTATCGGGTAATGCAGTTTGTTTTTGCAAAGATCGAAAAATGCATCACTTCCTTTAACCGCTGAAATATCCCCGCAAACACCGCAAAGTTTCAGAAGCATATCAACGGAAATCACGTGTTCAGCACCATCGGATTCAAGCAGTTCCGGAAGCTCTTTTTCCAACCATTTTCAAAGCCACCACGTTTTTGAACCGTGATAAAGTTCCTCGGTCACGGAGGAAACTGATTCCTGTTTTATCGGGATCAATTTGCCGTTGGAAAACAATTCTATTTTGCC
>JAZRSP010000039.1:0-27264 GCA_045651565.1 Victivallaceae bacterium
GAGGTGCAGGAGAGAGGAAAAACTTTTTTCTTTTAAGTAAGAAAAAAGGTTTTCTTCTCTCCTACAAAAAAAATCGGAATTTAGAGTTTTGTGAAAACAAAACTATAAATTCCTATATCGGTCAAGGGCTGATGCCCTTGCGTAGTGAGGGTTATAGGGAGAGGCGGCGTTAGCCTCTCCCTATAAGAAAAACTAATTTTAGAAGTTATCGGTATGTACTTCGAAATATGCACGCGGATGTTTGCAAACGGGGCATAATTCAGGAGCGGCACTTCCGACATGGATATGACCGCAGTTACGGCATTCCCAAACGGTTGTTTCGTCTTTGGTGAAAACTTTACCTTCTTTGAGATTTTCAAGAAGTTTGAGGTAGCGTTCTTCGTGGCGTTTTTCGATTTTAGCGACGCCTGCAAGTTGAGCAGCCAATTCTTTAAATCCTTCTTCTGCAGCGACTTCTGCAAATTCTTTGTACATCTGAGTCCACTCTTCGTGTTCACCGGCAGCAGCAGCGGCGAGGTTTTCCATAGTGTCGCCGATTCCGCCCAGGGCTTTGAACCAAAGTTTAGCGTGTTCTTTTTCGTTGTTAGCGGTTGCTTCGAAGATTGCTGCGATCTGTTCGTAGCCCTCTTTTTTTGCTTTGCTTGCAAAGTAGGTGTACTTGTTGCGAGCTTGTGATTCTCCGGCAAAAGCATAAGCCAAATTTGCCTCTGTTTTACTTCCTTTTAAGTCCATAATTTCCTCCTTTTCAGTAATAAGTTGACTTATTCAGTAACGGTATTAGCATCCACAATCGGTGTTTCTACGATTTCAAATTCACCGGTCATTTCGGCTTTTTTCAGGTCGGTCAAGTCTGAAATCAAACGAGAAGTACGACGCTGTTCTTTCAAAAGTTCTGCGGTGATGGTCTGCAATTTCTGCATTTGAGAAGCGATTCCGGTCAAATTCATATCAACGCTTTTTTCCATTTTTTTGACCAAAATTGCCATTTGAGAAATTTTGACTACGCCGAGCATAACGATCAACCAGGTCAGTGAGATTACTGTGATGGTTGATATAATTTCAAATGAGGATAAGCTGCTCATAATACCTCCTTTTTTTTGGCTTGTTGTAATGTTTTAACTTATCTTCTTACGCTATACTATAACCGAAGAAAATAATTTGTCAATACGGAAAATCAAAATTTTTTATTTTTTTTGCAGAAATTTGTTATTGAAGGAGCATAATGGCTTCTTCGCCGGTCATACCGAGGGTGATTCCGTACTCTTTTGCCGCACAACTGAGTTTAATAACTTGTGCTTTTCTCATATCGTCAAAATTCTTTACTCCACTTATAACCGCAATTGCCTCTCCGACCTTGTCGGCGGTTTCGATATTAAAGTATCCGCAGCCGAGAACGCCTTTTTTGCCGATAATAAAAAGCAATGTCGATTTCGGGAATTTAAGTGCATATCCGTCAAAATCTACACCATTAATTGAAATTTTTTCCATATTTCCTCCTTTTGGGACTTGTAATAATTGTTTTATCTGTTATTATAATATACGGATTTTTTAATAAAACAAATAAAATTACAAAAATAATAGAATTTTTTAAGGTTTTTTATGAAATATATCTATGTAGTAAAACTTGATAATGGGGTTAAGATTGACATTTTTGCCGATGCCTCTTTGGATTTCAAGGTAAATGATACTTGTGTTTTCCGCAAGAATTTTTACCAGGATTCGGGAGTTATTACCCGTGTCTGCGGCGAGTATGACAAAAGCAAAGCCCCGGAAGACATCGGAGAGGGTATCCGCAAAGCCAATATGCACGATAGAAGCTGTATCAGCGAAAATTTAATGCGCAACAAGAGTGCAATTCGTGCCGCACAGAAGTTTGTTGATGACTTGAAACTTGAAATGAAACTGCTTAATGGTCATTATACACTTGACGGCAAGCAGCTGACAATTCAATTTACCGCTGACGGCAGAGTCGATTTCAGAGAGTTGGTAAAAGAGCTGTCAAAAGCCCTCGGAACCAGAATTGAACTTCGCCAGATCGGAGTTCGAGATGAGAGTGCAATCTATGGCGGAATTTTTATCTGCGGTCAGGAGTTGTGTTGCAGTAAGTTTTTGAAGTCTTTTGACTCAATCAATGTAAAAATGGCAAAAGAGCAGGATTTATCGCTGACTCCGAGCAATATTTCCGGGGTTTGCGGTCGCTTGAAGTGCTGTCTTAAATACGAACATGACGGCTATGTGGAAATGGAGAAAACCATGCCGCGTCGTGGAGAACTCTGTACAACTCCGGACGGTAAGGGCAAAGTTACCGATCGTAATTTGCTGACCCAAACCGTTACAATTCAGTTTGAAGGCGGCAATACCAAACGCTACAATGTTAGCGAAATTAAGTTCAATAATCGCAACAAAAAAGCTCAAAATCACGATAATGATGTGAACTTGGAAGAGTTGAAAAAACTTGAAGATTAAGTTGGAGTTATGTAAAAATCGTTCGGGAGTTATTTTTTTAACTTGCGGACGATTTTTTTTGATCAATTATTTGGCAGGCAAGGTTGCATTGCGGTAATTTTTAACTGCCGCCGCCACACCTTTGGCGATTTTATTCAAGTAGGCGTCCTGACCGATTAATTTCTCGCTGCTGGGGTTGGAAATAAAACCGCATTCCAGCAGAACTGCCGGGCATTTTATATCTTTCAAAACCAGAAATCTTGCATGCTTAACACCTCTATCGAGGGCGAAAGTCTGCCGAATGATTCCACGATGAATTAAATAGGCAAGTGCGAAGTTATTGCGGTCGAATTTATTGCCGTTGAAACTTGTCCATTCAGGTTTTTGGCTGTTGCTTGAAGCGGCACCTGCTGGGGTAAGACAGTAGGTTTCTATCCCGTAAACCGACTTGTCGGCGGCGGCATTGAAGTGGACAGAGATAAACAAATCCGCTTTGCCTTTGTTGGCAATGGCGACTCGCTGTTGAAGCGAAAGAGTTTTGTCATAAGTTCTGGTCATAATGACGGTAAAACCCTCTTTGCGAAGCTCGGCGGCAATTTTTTTCGCCAATCGCAAAGTCAAGTTTTTTTCGTTGTAGTATCTTCCCTGTGCACCGACATCATTTCCGCCGTGTCCCGGGTCGATATAGATGACCTTTGTGCGGTGTTTGGTAAGGCTTTTTCGGCTTAAAATTGGCAAAAGGACGGTGTTGTAGTCCATATGACTTATAAATTTTCTGCCGCCCACATCGGCAATCGGAAAATTTAAAACAAGTTCAATTCCGTTATAGGTTGCCTTTTGGCTGTTGGTGGTAAAATAAAATTCGTGATTTTTGCTGCTCAAAATAGTTCTTTTGCCGCTTTGCCGGATAGACAGGTGATTAATTTTGGCAATATCTTTGAGAGCGTAATATTTTTTGCCGAAAAGTGTTTGGGGTTTCAACCCCCAGTTGCCGAAAATCGGCGTGAAAATTATACTGCATAGAAGCAGAATAAAAATTTTCTTGAATTTTTTGGCAAAAATATTTTTCACAGAAATACTCCGGGTTATTCTAAATTCCGATCAAACTGATGTGTTCAGAGTAATCTAATTCCGGAGGATACATAACTTCGCAAGTATTGCCGATTCGCACCGGTTCAGCAAGAGAGCCGAAGACAAAAGTTTTGGCGTCCAAAATACTGTCATCAAGCAGCACACCGAGTGCTAATGAGGCACAAAGTGCGGCACTGAAAGTAGAGTCTGCACCGTGAGTATGACGGCAATTTTTCAAAAAAGGCGACTTCAAACGGTAAGTTCCGTCGGCAAGAACGACAATATCGATATTTTCGGTATTATTTTGGGAAATTCCGCCGGAGAGAATGAGATTAGTTTTGAAAAGACGGTTTAATTTTTCTGCACTTTGAATCAACTCTTTTTCGTTAGAAATTTTTGTTTCGAGCAGAATTTCGACTTCTTTGATAGAGAGAATGACAACTTCGGCAATCGGGAGCAACTCTTTTTTGATTGTTTCGATTACGGATGGAGTAATGTCAACTATCGGAGAGTCAAAAATTAATTTGAGATTGTATTTTTTGACTTTTTCTGCTACTTCTTTTACGGTTTCGGCATTTAAAAGCATGCCGCTTTTGGTAAATTTTATTGGAATTTCTGATAAAACCGCATCAATTTGTGCACCGATAACTGTACTTTCAACTGCTTGAACTTGGCTTACTTTTTTGGGATTTCCAGTAGAAACGGCGGTAATCGCACTGCAACCATAGACCGCAAAGGCATTAAATGTACGCAAGTCAGCTTGAATTCCTGCGCCTCCGGAAGAGTCACTTTCTGCTATTGTCAGGCATGCAGGATAAAAATTCTGCTTAGAATTATTTTTATTTTTCATATTCTTACTTGTTTATTTTGGTTAATGGGTTATATTTATAGTGTTATGTAATAATATAACCGCTTTTTCGAAAAATACACGAAAAAAAAAGATAAAATGAAAAAAATTTTGAAAAAATTTACAATTTTGGCAGTTTTGGTTTCGGCGACATGGCTCTATGGTGAAGTGATAGTTACCGGGAATCGGGTAAACTTGCAGTTTGACAGCCTGATTGATCCGGAGAAACAACTCTATATAAAAAATTATGTTAATGAGGTCGATTCTGTCATAAATAAGATGATGAAACGGCATCGCAACAAAAACGCATGCAATGTCGAATTAAAGTTTTTTTACGGCGACTTGCCGCAAAATGAAAAGGCAGAATTTTTCATCAGCAAAGATAAAGTTGTGTATATTGATTTCACTGATTTGCAGGAAATTGAGCCTCGCAAGTCATTTGAGTTCAGGCGGCGATTGATTTCAGCGGTAATGCAGGCGTATATCGGCGATTCAGAAGCGAAAAAGCCGTATAAAATTCCGCAATGGATTGCTTTGTCGGTGGATTCGCAGGCAAATTTGGTTGATTTTCAAAATAAACCGTTTGTGAAAACTCGTTATCTTCCGGGATTGAAGATGTTAATTTTGAGCGGAGCAGAGTTAGATTACGAGCAAGTGGAGAAGTTAGATTCTGCGATTTTGTCGCCGATAGAGTTATTAATTTACGGGGATTTATGCAGATTTATTGTGAATTTGACTACGCTTAAAGACAATAAGTTGCTTATGAAGTATCTTTCGACAACCTATATTTATCAGAAAGAAGGCAAATCGGATATTCCGCTTCTTCATGAGATGATTACTGTTTATTTGCAGAATCAGGCGGAACTTTTTTCGGCGGAACAGCAGCAAATCCGCAATAGACTGTACAATAAAAATGCTCCCGCTCAAAAGCAAAAGGGCAAAAAAAATATCCCTCAATACACCGAAGAAGAAAAAATAGCGGCATTCAAAAGATATTTGAAATTTTTTGCCACAAATTATGCCTTTAATTCGGGCTGTCCCTACTTGGCCAGTCAGGCGGAGGCGGTTTTGCAGCAAATAAGTATCTTAAAAATTCCGGTGCTTAATGAAAAAAATGAACTCACCCAAGAATTTATCGAAGTTCCGATTCATGAATTGCCGAAACTTATGAGAGATCGGCCCGATGCGGAGTTGATAAAATACAATGCAATTTATGAGTTTGAATTATTTTACGGAGCAGTTGCTCCGCTGGTGAAAGTTAAGGTTGACAGGTTGCTGAAAGACCTCTATGAATGCAAAAATTCATGGCTTTTCGGGACTTCGCAAAGCGAAATAAAAGAAGACTTGGAGGAGTTAAGCCAAGTAATTAATCAGCAAAAAGAGATTGAAGCATTTTTGCTTTCTGCCGAGGCGGAGAACTTGAATCTTTACCAGCGAAATAACTTGGAAATGAAGACAATTCAGGAGTATTATGACTCTATGAGCAGTTCGGAAATCAGAAAAATTATGCAGGAAACGGAAGAACTTTTTTATGGGACTTTTTAAGTTGAAATCAGAATATTTTCTGTCGGGCGATCAAAAAGAAGCAGTAAGTGAGCTGCTTGACGGATTGAAAAATAATTGCCGTTTTCAAACTTTGCAGGGCGTTACCGGAAGCGGGAAAACCTTTACGCTTGCCAATGTGATAAGCAAAGTCGATAAACCGGTTTTAATTATCTCGCACAACAAGACTCTTGCCGCCCAGCTTTACAGTGAGTTCAAAGCCTTTTTTCCGGATAATGCAGTAGAGTATTTTATAAGTTACTATGACTATTATCTGCCGGAATCCTACATTCCGCAAACCGACACTTACATTGCCAAAGACGCTTCAATTAATGAGAATATTGAAAAATTGCGCCTCTCTGCAAGCAGTAGTTTGACCGAAAGACGAGATTGTATCATAATTGCCAGTGTATCAAGCATTTACGGTTTGGGTTCTCCGGAGGATTACGCCAATATGTGTATTAATTTAAGTGTAAATCAGGAGTTCAGTCGAGATGAATTGCTGATGAAACTTGTCAATATCCAGTACAGCCGCAACGATACTGTGCCGAGCATGGGAGATTTCCGTGTAAGGGGGGATTCGGTTGATATTTTTGAGCCGCAGAGAGAGGAGTTTATCAGGGTATCTTTCTGGGGGGATGAGATTGAATCGATCGAGCGGTACAACAATATTAGCGGAAAATTGAAAAATCGTGCTGAAAAAGTAACAATTTTTCCATGTAAACACTTTGTGCTGCCCCAGGAACGCATTTTGGAAGCCGAGAGTGCCATTCGTGCGGAATTGAAAGAAAGAGTACAGTTTTTTGAGGAACAGGGCTTGGCGGTTGAAGCCCAAAGACTCTATCAGAGAGTAACTTACGACTTGGAGATGATGAAAGAAATCGGCTATTGTAGCGGAATTGAGAATTATTCTATGCACCTTGCCCGACGTCAAGTCGGAAGCAGACCCTATACTTTGTTTGACTTTTTCGGCGATGATTTTCTGATGCTGATTGACGAATCCCATGTGACTTTGCCCCAATTGAATGCGATGTACAAGGCAGACCGTTGTCGCAAAACCACTCTGATTGAGCATGGTTTCCGCTTGCCGTCTGCTCTGGAAAACCGCCCGATGAAGTTTGAAGAAATCGAAAAGTTTATGCAAAACACTATTTTTGTTTCAGCAACTCCGGGCGATTATGAACTTAATTGCAGTGAAAAAATTGTACAGCAAGTTATCCGGCCGACCGGACTTTTAGACCCATTAATTGAGGTGCGTCCGCTGGCAACGCAGGTAGATGATTGTATTGATGAAATTCGTAAGGCGGCGGCGAAAAAAGAACGGGTCATCGTAACGACTTTGACAAAAAAGGGTGCGGAGAAACTCTCAGATTATTTGAGCGAATTGGCAATAAATGTAAGTTGTCTGCATTCGGAAATGGATGCTATTGAACGAGTTAAGGTTTTGTCAAAACTTAAAAACGGCGAATTTGATTGCGTTATCGGAATTAACTTGCTTCGAGAGGGAATCGACTTGCCTGAAGTTGCATTAGTGGCAATTTTGGATGCGGATAAAGAGGGTTTTTTGCGGTCTGATCGGGCATTGATTCAGGTTGCAGGCCGTGCCGCCCGTAATGCAAACGGTAGGGTAATTCTCTATGGCGATGTGATTACACCTGCGATGGATAAGCTTATAAAAATAAGCAACGAACACCGCAAAATCCAGATGAAATACAATGAGGAACATAACATTATTCCTAAAACTATTGTCAAAAAAGAACGCTTGACTATCAGCGAAATTGTTGCTTTGAGTAATCCTGATTCACAGAAAAATACCAACAAAAAAGTACAGAAACTTTTTGCGAAAGAACTTAATCCTCTGCTCCAAAATGCCGCTTCATCGCTTAATGAGGAGGATATTGACGATATTATCCGTGAATTGGAGTCAGAAATGTACGAAGCCGCTGAAAAATTGGAGTTCGAGCGTGCCGCCGACTTGCGTGACCAGATTAAAAAAATCAGAAAAACGACCGTCTGACAGTTTGCTGATTTTTTACTTGCCGATACAGAAACGGCTGAAAATTTCTCCTAAAACATCGACATCGGCAGTTTCTCCGGTAATAAGCCCCAAATTTTTGATTGCGGCTTGAATTTGAACTGCGGCAAGTTCGTAGGAGTTCTCTCTGAATAGATAAATTGCTTCCGGAAGAGTCTGCAATGTGTCACGAAGAAGTTCCAAATGGCGGGAGTTGATGGCAATTTCCGGCTCTTCATGAGCATCACTGCCCCAAACCATATTCTCGTAGGCGTCTAAAAGTTCTTCAATATTTAAATTGGTTGCGGCAGAAATTTTTACATTGACCGCATTGGGAATCAAATTGAGCTTATCGGGAGCATCAATCAAGTCAATTTTGTTCCAAACGACAATGATTTTGCGGAATTTTGACATGTTTGCCAGGAGTTCATCAATCTCTGACTGCAAATTCTCCGAACTGCTGTCAATCAGCCAAAATATGATTTCTGCCTCATTAATTGACTGGCGGCTGCGGTCGATACCCATTGCTTCAATTTTGTCGGAACTCTCACGCAAACCTGCGGTATCAATCAGTCTGGTCGGGATGTTTCTTAAAGACACACTTTCTTCCAGAGTGTCACGGGTAGTTCCTGCAATATCAGTAACAATTGCCCGCTCATAACCGAGAAGTAAGTTCAGTAAACTTGATTTTCCGGCATTGGGTTTTCCGGCAATAACTGCCTTTATGCCGTTTTTCAAGACACTTCCGGTATTGAAAGATTCGCACAATTTTTCAATTTCCAAGACGATATCTTCGACTTTTTCTGCCAGAGTTTCGTCCCAATCCAAATTTTCTTCCGAAAAATCAAGTCTGGATTCGCATTCTGACAAAATAAAGGTTAAGTCTTGGCGCAAATTTGCAAATTTTTCGCTCAAAAAACCTGCAAGTTGTTTTTCGGCAATTTTCATTGAGAGGTCATTTGAGGATTCAATAAGGTCGCAAACCGCTTCAGCTTGCACCAAGTCAAGTTTGCCATTCACAAATGCACGGAAGGTAAATTCTCCTGCTTCCGCCATTCTGCAACCATGAGATAAGGCACTCTCCAGTGCTGATTTAGCGGCACGCAAGCCGCCGTGGCAATGAAATTCGACGACATCTTCACCTGTGTAACTGTGTGGATTGGCGAAATAGACTGCCAGAACCTGGTCGCCATTCAAATTACCGAGAAGCATTTTTCGGCGATTTTCGTAGGATAGTTTTTCTTTGCCCTGCCACATGGAGTTGCCGATTTCCAAGACATTTTCGCCTGAAAGGCGGATAATTGAAATTGCTCCGGTTGTTCCGCTTGCCAATGCACAAATATTGTCAACTGTATTCATAATTTGCACCGAAAATTAACGCTTTTTGCATAAATATGCGACACTGAGCGACAAAATATAGAAGCTTACGACCATTTTAATCGCTTTGTCAACCCCGAAATATTCAATCGGCGCACCCAGCAAGAGAAAAATTACCGCCGCAGTTCCCCAAGTTCCGCCGACCATGACACCCATTTTTACCCCGATTGAGAGTGTGGTGCGAGAGAAGCGGGAGAGAACCACCAGTAACGGCAGACTTGAGCTTACAAACATGCCGGCAAAGAAGATAAAAACTCCTGCCCACAAGTATTGGCAAGTGAAAATGTAGAGAATAAGAAGCGGTATCCCGATTGCCATTGATAGCATGATCAAGTCCGGGATCGGATATTTTTTTGAGAGATAACCGCCGCCGAATGACCCCAATGCCGAGCCTAACCCGAAAAGTAATGCCATAAATCCGCCTGCTTTTAGTGAAAATCCCATTGATTCATGCAGGTAAGTCGGAAGCAGTGCCTGCAAAATAGTTGCTCCGATATTGAGCAGTAATGCAATCAAAAAGAGTTGCGGAAAATTCCAAGTGTAATCGGGTTTTTCGGTTTGCTTCGGTTGTTTGCTCTGTTTGTCGGTAAGGAGAGTAATGTCGGCTTTTTTTAGGCAGAAAATAGTTAATGCCAGTGGGATAATAAGTACCCACAAAGCATGCAGTCCATGCCCTTCTACAATCAATGCCCCTACCAAAGGCCCTGACGAAAATCCGAAAAATCCCACCATCATAAAGGCGGAAGTCGCTGTGGCGGAGTTAATTGACTCAATTCCCATTGCCCCGCGCAGTCCTTCCGGGTGTACCGCCGCAGTTCCGATTCCGAATGCAATTGCGAAAATCAGGAGAATTGCATATGGTGTGTCTTTGGGCAGAAGTCCCAAAATCGAAATCATTGTCAAAAGTACAAGTCCGACATAGAGGAAAAATGGCTTCTGTGATTTTTTGCGCATGGAGCCAATCACAATTTGGAAAAAATTACTGCTGATTGAACGAGTTGCCAGGAAAATTACTCCCAATTTCAAGCCCAGCGAAAAATGCTCTTTGATACAAGGTAGAATCCCTGCCAGAACTCCGCCGATCATGTCGGCAAAAAAATGGATCATCATCAGCGTTGCTAATTGCCAAATACCACTTACTTTTTTCATTGTACACCTTTCAGAATTTTTTTGATTTGCTATTATAAATATAGCATAAATTCGGTAAAAATCTACAAAAATATTTCAAAGTTGACGAAAATATTAAAAAAATCACAAAAAAACTGCTTTTTTTTGCAAAAAATATTTGCGGAGTTGTGGTTTTGGTTGTATGTTATGTAGTGTGAGATGTTTTTTGTAAAAAATGTTTTAGATAAAAATTTAAATAAATTAATAAAAAGGAAGTTGAATTATGAAATTATTCGGAAAAATTTTGGTGCTGTTTTCAGTGATGATGGCAAGTGTAAGTGTAATGGCAGGCGCATGGGAATATCATGGTCCTAAACGCGACATTGTTACTTTGATTGTTTGCGCAAACTATGAACAACCCAGACTTTTGGCGGAGTTGATTCAGTTTGAAAGCCGTCAGCCCTACTTGCTTATCCCGGCAAATGATGTCGGTGATATCTATTTCTGCCCCCCGAAAAAACTCGGTAAAGAAAAGGTTATTCCCCGTAAATCATTTTCAAGAACTCTTTCTTTTATCAACCCTGATCAAATTATCGTTCTCGGAAACAATAATTACGTGCCTGATTACTATGTAAAAGCTCTTCGCAAAATCGCTCCGGTTTCAGTAATTGATGCAGAAACTTGGCAGGGAGCGGCAGATGTTTTGGCTCCGATGCTTAATTTGTCAAAACTTCCTGCAAATTATCGCAAATTGAGCTCACAGTTGTCAGAGGGCAAATTCTACATTCCCTCTCCGAAAACTGTCAGCAGATCTAATAATTCAGCTGAACTTGACAGCGCAAGCGCAGAAGAAGATTTGCCGGCTTTCGGTGAATAATTTTACTGAAAAACAGTTGGGTTAGTGAATTTTTAGAATTTACAGGAGTTACGAGATATGACTTTTTTCAAAATTGCGGCAAATACTTTTCTTGAATCAATTAGAGAGCCGATTTATTTTATCATGCTTTTCAGTGTGTTTGTTATCGTCGGTTTTATGCCGGGATTCACCTTGTTTGTCTTTTTTCAGCAGTTAAAGATGGTTATTGACAGTTCGATGGCAACGACATTGATATTCGGCATGATTGTACTGGTTTTAAGTGCGAGTAATACACTGGCAAGGGAGATGAGGAACGGGACAGTTTTGCTTCTTATGTCCAAGCCGATTCCCCGTTGGGTTTTCGTGATTGCCAAAGTGTCAGGAATTATCGCTTCCGGTATTCTTTTCACCTTTTTGACCCACTTGGCGACATTGATTGCGATTTATACTGCAAGTGATCAGTTCCGCTTCAATATGTATAGTTTCTGCGGATTTTTTGCAGTTTTGATAATTGCAATCGCTTTCGGACTTTTTATGAACTTCCAGCGCAACAGTTCATTTTCTGAAATGACTATCAAAAGTTTGGTAGTGCTTTTGCCGATTTGGACAGTTGTCTGCCACGTTTTTATCTGTGATAAGCCGGAAGTCGATGTCAGCAATGTTATAACCGCAATGGTTTTAGTAACTTATGCGGTCTGCATCATGGGGACATTAGCAGTAGTTTTTGCCGTTAAGTATGACATTGTGGCGAACTTATTTTTCTGTACAATTCTCTTTTTTGCAGGGTTGCTTTCCAATTTCTTATTCAATCGTGAAACCGACATTGCGATTTGGGCATTTATTCAGAAAATTTTCTATGTTGCTTTGCCGAATTGGCAGTATTTCTGGTTGGCAGACTCCGTCGCATTGGATAGAATTATTCCGAGAAGTTATCTGATTTACAGCGGAATTTATACAGTTCTCTATATTTTCATTGTAAGTTTGTGGGCGATTACTTTCTTCCAAACTCGTGAAATTGCCAAAGATTCAAGGTAATTCGCAATGAGAAAGTCAATAATTCTTTCCGAAAACTCGCAAAGCGGTGTTGTAACTGCTACTTGTCCTTATTGTGGAGAAGTTTTGGAGGGGGCAGACTTGGAGATGTTTTTAGCTTGTCCCTATTGCGGCGGTATTCTGGAAGACAATGACGATTTGCAGAAATTTCTTTTGTCACCAGCAGTTCAAACTTGGGTCGCTAAGTCTATGAAGTCAATTATGGAGTAATTGACCTGTGAAAAAGCAAGCAGTTATTTTCATGAGCGGCTACGGCAGTAATGCCGAAGCGTTGTTGGATTATAGTATAAGAAATTCCGATGCGAATTTTGAAGTTGCGGCGATTTTTACCGATAGACCTGCAACTTCTCGTGCTTATGAAATTGCCGGGAAATACAATCTCGAAGTCATTGAAGATGATATTTTTGCATTCTATGCTGCCTATGGTGAAGACGTTATCAATTTGGCAACTCCTCGCCGCATGGAAATTCGCAATTTCTGGACGAAGCGAGTATCGGAAAAACTGAAATCTCTAAACAAAAAAATCGACTTTATCCTGCTTGCAGGATTTGAGCCATTGATCAATATTACCGAAGAATATGTAACTCTCAATGTTCATCCGTGCGATTTGACTTTTGAAATCAATGGAGAGCGGGTTTTGAATGGTTTGGGGGTTAAACCGGTTGAATATGCAATTTCGCTTGGACATACCTCTCTTCGGAGCAGTGTGATTATCGCCCAGCAGTTTGAGGGCAAAAATACTGACATTGATGCAGGGGTGATACTTGGGATTTCAGAACCGATGATGATTGATTTTGGCGGATTCACACAGGAAGAGTTGCAGCAAATCTATCGCAACCGCCCGGCAAAATTACCCAAAGGCTACACCGATGATTTACGGGAAGTTGCAAAGAAAAATATCGAAAAATTAAAGTATTGCGGAGACCATGTAGTTTTCCCGCAAGCCGCAGATGATTTTGCTTCCGGTAAGTTCAAGGTCGATGAAAAAGGGCAACTTTTTTACTGGAAAGACCAAAAGTTCGTGCCGGTCAAAACTGTCGAATATCATGTCGACGGTTATAATAAATTGATTTTATAGATTGATTTTAATACCACTTTTTTTGAGGGGGGTGAATATGCTCCTACTCAAAAAAACATTATTTTTCGATAAAAAGTTCTTCGAAATCAAATTCTTCGGCTAATTTTTTCATCAGGCGATGTTCGGCATTTCTCATAAGTTTGCGAGGAGCAGGCGACAGGTCGTCGTAGTTAGCAGCATGAAGCACTCCGTGAACGATATAGAGGGCAAGTTCACGCTTGAAAGTTGATTTTTTTCTGCGATTTCCCTCACGCTCGGCAAAGTCGCTGCAAATTAAAAGTTCCAAGCCGATGTCGCCTGGAAAAACTGATTCCATATCATCGAGATAGCTGAAAGTAATCACATCGGTTGTTCCCTCATGCCCTAAATATTCTTCATTGGCTTTTGCCATTTTTTTATCGTCGAGGAAATTTATACTGAAAATCCAATCTCCCTCCGGCAAGTGAGCCAATTCGACTGCTCTTGCAGCAAATTTCTTTAAATTTTTACCGATTTTGATAGAGGAACTTCCTGCTTGACAGCTATTTACTCTCCATGAAGAGGTCACTTTCATTATCTTTTTCCTTCTTATAGGCAATTCTGCCGTGGTTCATACTGATTAAATTCGCAACGAAACTGTCACGAATCTTTTTTAGTTCTCCGCAGGTTACTTCGGCATTGATCAACTGGTTGTCACGGAAGCGTTTCTTAAAAATTTCGTCAATCATCGCTTCGATTTTGCCGGTGGTCGGTTTTTCAATTGAACGCACAGCCGCTTCGCAGGCATCGGCGAGGCTGATAATTACCATTTCTTTGCTTCGCGGGGGAGTACCGTGATAACGGAACTGTTCTTCGGTAATATCTTCTGCTCCGCTCAAACTCTGCGCCTGATAGTAGAAATAACTTAAATCATTGCCGTGGTGCTGGACAATTGCATTTTTGATTACCTGATTAAGTTTGTAACGCTTCGCTAATCTCAAACCGTCTTTTACATGGTTTCGAATCAACATAAAACTGTTTTGAGGCGACAAATGCAAATGCTTATTCTCGCTCTCGATATTGTTTTCGGTAAAGTATTCCGGATTTTCCAATTTGCCGATGTCATGGAATAATGCGCCGCACTTCGCTTTAATCGGATTGGCTTTGATTGCTTTCGCCGCATCTTCGGCCAAGGTTGCAACCATGATACTGTGATAAAATGTCCCGGGAGCTTCTCGTTTCAATCGTTCTAACAAGGGGTGAGAGTAGTCACATAACACCAGCAACGACATATTGGTTGTAACATTGAAGACAAGTTCATAGAAATAGATAATCGTCTGCGCCAGAATTGCCGTTATAAGTCCGCTTGCCGCTGCAACTGCTGCACTCTTGTAAATTAAAGACACATTATGATAGTATTGCAGCACATTTACATTGAGCAGCCAGTCGCACATGGCTACTGCCAAAAAAGTTCGGATGAAAAATTCACGGTGATTTTTTGCCTTTCTGACAATCAATGCCGAAATCGAAGATGAAATAATCCCGATAAAGGCAAATTCAAAGGTATTTTCTGTGATAACCGACATGGCACTTGCGATGTAGAATCCCACATAAATTGATACTCGAAAGCCCAACATGGTTACCAAAATCACAGATGCCAGCGCAATCGGTACAAAGTTAATGATTAAATTCTGATTTACCCGATAGGTTTGACTTAAAATATAGAACAACTCCATGGAGAAGTAGTTAATAACCATAGCGATAATTGTTACTGACGCCAGAGTAAGAATTTTGAAGTTGCTGCTCATGATGTCCGGGTGAATGTGGTAAATGTAAAAACCAATGAAAAGCACCAAAAGCAAACTGAATACGATTTTCTGTAAAATCGCCCCGTAATTTCTTTGATTAAAATTCTGAGCATATTGCTCATTGTAGGTATTTAAACTTAAAAGAATTTCGGGAGTAATTACTTCGCCTTTGCTGACGATCGGAGAATTTTTGCTGACTTCGACCATGACATTTGGAACTTTGGCGGCAACTTCGGCACGAGTGGCTTCGGTGCGTTTGCTGTCATAAACCAAGTTGCTGCTCTGCTCGTAAAGCCGCTCCAAAACCTTTAACATAATTGCCGATGGATTATCAGAAATCATGAAGGCAATTTTTGCCGCTAAATCTTTGCTGTCAGTAAGTTCGCTCATCGGTTTTACCGCCCGCTCACGACCTGCAAGGTCGATAATTTTTACCTTATCATTGATTCGATGGCTGTTTTTGTCCTCAAACGAGATGATGCCTGCCAAAATTAAAGTATCTATCTCCTGCTTTAACTTTTCCCAATAGTCTTTGGAGCGGTTGAAGTTATTGAAAATTTCGAATTCTTTATTCGGCAGTTCTGCAACCAATGCGGAGATTGAAGACCCGAAGTGGTCTTTGAATTGCCCTTGGGCATTTTCTATTTTTTCTCTCTGGCGTAATGCTTCCAGAAATTTGGGAAAAATATCTTTTATCGCTTCATTTTTTTGCGAAGAAACCTCATAATACAATGGGACTTCGGCGATTGCCTCTTCGCGAGCTTTTTCGGTTGCAATTTCATCGACATAGGAGTAGTCAAATTTAGCGAAAATATTTCTGGGCGACTTCTGTTTTTCAACAAAGTCATGCTCATAATATTTATTTTGCGGCAGATTCAGGATGACCGCTGAAACACCCCACATCAGTAACAAAATGAAGAACGCAAAAGGCTTGGATCGTTCCGCCGCAATGGTCAATTCATTTTGCTCCGACACTTGGCGTCGTTTGATTCCGATAAATTTCTCACCGAAAGGAAAAAGTTTTTTCAGTTTTTTAAACATTGACTCGGAAAATTTTCTCTGCAATTAAAATTATTTCAATACAGGAATCTTTAACTTCATTCCGGGATAGAGTTTATTCGGGTTTTTGATTACATCTTCATTTGCTTTGTAGATGTGAATGTATTTATTTCCGTCGCCGTAAACTTTTTTAGCAATGATAGACAAGCTATCATTTTTCTGTACGACATATTCGGTAAATTCAACCTTCTGTTCTTCGTCAAGACCTTCTTCGGTTTTTTCAGCCGGAGCGGCAGTTTCTTCTGACTTGGTTTCTTCTGTAAACTGCGGTTCAGCCGGAGCAGTTTCAGTTTTTTCCTCTGTAACTTCGGTAGTTGCGGGAGCATCTTCCAAAGCGTCCTCCTGCGGAATTTCCGGAACTTCTGCATCGGTTGCAGGGGCACTTTCGGTTACAACAGCCTCTTCTGCGGCAGCGTCATCATCTATTGTAATTGTTTCGATATTGGTGTAGGGAACTGTTCTGGAAGAAATAGTTACAGCCTGCGGCAGAACATCAGGAACCTTCCAGCCGGGGTACATTTCTTTCAAATAATCAGCCCATTCCTGTTCTTCCGGGCCGAGAGCTCTCGGCTGCATTACCGGAGTACAACCGACTAAAACCAAAACAAGAGTTACCAAAGTTGCAAACAATACTTTTTTCATTTTTAAATCCTCATATTTAAATGTTAAAAAAATCCAAACTTACTATAATATAAATTAATTACTCTAAATGTCAATCAAATTAATAATTTTTTTTCAAATATTTCCTCATTATTTCGATTTTGCACAATTTTTTGACTGCAAGAGCGAGAATAATTTTTGGTTAAAATTAAATTCTTTCGATAATTTTTCAATTTCTCCAATGATTTCGGAGTGTTTTTCGTTGCTTATTTTGCCTGTTTTTATTGCACGAATCAGGATATTTTTGGGCGTATGCGACATATCGACAAATTCCAGCAAGTCAGTTTTGTATCCCTCGCTCCGAAGCAGTTCTGCACGGATATTATCAGTAATGAGGGCGGAAATACGCTCTTTGATAATTCCGTAACGCTGGAGAATCTCAAAATTTTCACTGTCAAATTGGGCATTTAATTCATGTTGACAGCAGGGAGCGGAGAGGATAATTTTGCTCCCCCACTTAATCGCATTAAAAAGCGCATAATCGGTTGCCACATCACACGCATGTAAGGTCAAAACCATATCCACCCCTGCGCCATCTTCAAATTTACCGATGTCGCCCAGACGGAAATTTAATTTATCATATTTGAACTTTTTCGCCAGCAGATTGCATTTTTTGATTACATCATCTTTTAGGTCAAGCCCGATAACTTCCGCATTAAGTTTTTTCACAAAGGTCAGATAGTAATAGACCACAAAGGTCAAATAAGATTTTCCGCACCCGAAATCAATCACCTTGATAGTATCACCCTCATGGTAGTTCGACACTGCATCGGCAATAAATTCCACAAAACGGTTGATTTGACGAAATTTGTCGCTGCCGGATTTGATTAATTGGAAATTCGGTGTAAAAATTCCTAATTCAACCAAAGGTTCAATCGCCATTCCCTCATTCAAAATGTAATTTTTTTGTCGATTTTGGGCAGTTTTCGGAGAAAAATTCTCTTTGTGATTTCGCGTGTTGGAGAGGATTCGTTTTTTTGCGGCACGGAAACTGTGAATTTTTGATTCATCGTAGACTTCCAATTGCTTAAAAGCCGTCGGGAAATTTTCCTCAAAAAAGTCGGCAATTTTTTCAAGCTCAATATGCTGATGAAACGCCTGATTTTTTATGGAAAATTTTTCGATAAAAAGCTCTTCTTTGCCGTTTTTTAGCAGTAATTCTCCAACAATTTTCTTAAATTCTCCACCCTTATCCTGCGGAGAACTCAAAATAAATTTGTAAATTTTTTTCTGTAAAAGTTCTTTCATCAAGTCGCCTCAAAACACTTTCTTATTTGAGCAGTTTGTATACTCTCGCAAACTCCGTCGTACTCCAAGCCTGCGCTAAACATCCACCGTTATTGTGCGGATAGTTGCCCTCCAAAACTTCGGGAAGTTGTCCCGGAACTCCGGTATTAAGCCGTTTTTTGCCGGAGAGCAGCCACAATAACGCCCGATTTTTGCACTCTTCTCCGCCGACAATGTACATTGCTTCCATGTAAGACGGGAACATCCAGCCCCACGCAGTACCATTATGATAAGCCACCTTGCGGTCGGTATCTTCCGGGCCATTGTAACGACCATAATAGGGGTTGTCTGGGTTATTAAGGAGTTGTCCGTGCCAGTGAACCGGAAGTTTGTACTCAACCTCTTTATCTGCCAAACTTCTGATTCCGCCGCTTAGTAGCAGCATCTCGGCATTGCGGAGAATATTGAGAGCCATTTTTCGGTCGGTAACCAATTTCAAAGTCAGCGCGAGTAATTGATTTGGTCGGATATGGTCATCGGGAATTGCCTCTGCCGCGGGGGTGCCGATTTTGTCAATATGCAGACAATCGGAGAAGCAGTTTGCTTTGCGGTTAAAGAAATATTTTTCAAAAGATTTTTTGACAATTTCAGCCATTCCGTCATATTTTCCGTCATATTTTCCGAGGAAAACCAATGCTTTGTACCACAATGCTTGAATTTCAATTGCATATCCCAAACGGGGAGTTGCCGCCGGGTGTGCAGTATCCATCCAGGTAAAATGAGCAGGACTTGCCACCAAAAGAGTGTCCGGATCGCACTTGATATTATTAGGAGTACCTTTGATATAATTATCGGCGATAGAGAAAAGAATTTCTTTGAGAGTTCTTTTGTTATCGGGCATTTCCGTCATAATTTCGTCATTTCCGACGGCATTAATGTAGTCATCCAAAGCGGTAAAGAGCCACAATGGAGCATCGCAAGTGTCGCGATTTGAGTCGTCATTTCCACGAATCATATTGGGGATTGTTCCCGATTTTTCAAACTTGGCGAATTGCAGTAAAATGTTTTTCGCCTCATCCAAAAAGCCGTAGGCAATCACCCCGCGCAAGGCAATTAAACTATCTCTGCCCCAATCCAAAAACCACGGATATCCGGCAATAATTGTTTGGAAATTATCTCTTTTGACGATAAAGTGACGGATTGCTTTTTTCAAATTTCCGTCAAAATCTTTGCTCTTATCGGTCAAGCCTTTCGGGAATTTCAGATCTTTAATTTCAGACGGGAATCCGTCACTTTTTACAATTGCATGAAGTGTCGAAAATTCATTACCCTTGAGCTTAAATTCAAAGTATCCCGGGCTGAAAATATCCGTCGAACTTTCAAGTCCGTAGTATGCTTCAAATGGTAAATGTACCATGTATTGCCACTCCGGCTGATGTACAAAAACACCTTTGTTTGTTGTCATTTGCAAAGAATGATTTGA
This sequence comes from Victivallaceae bacterium, assembly GCA_045651565.1. Lineage (GTDB taxonomy): Bacteria > Verrucomicrobiota > Lentisphaeria > Victivallales > Victivallaceae > RGIG5270. The sequence goes on from JAZRSP010000039.1 coordinate 19,586, forward strand.
CGACGGGCCGAAGATGAATCCGTCACTTTTTAGCAATTTGACGGAAGCAGGGAATGCCATTTCTGCACCGTTGTACGCTTTGGTAACACTATGACCGATTCGGTCATCGACATCGGGACGGATGATAATTTTTACCGGGATTTCAGGAGGCAAGTGCGACGCGTCATTATCGAAATGGCGGAAAACTTCCATTTTCACCGCATTGGCATTATCCGCAAGCGAAATTCTTATCACAATTCTGACCATTGCCCCCTGACCTACCGGGACATCAAAAATCCATTCACTCACATTATCCAATGAAGCAACAAAACTTTTCTGCAATACAGCATTCAGTTCCTGTGAAAAATCATTTACCACCACCCACATACGGCATCGAAGAAGCATATTTGTCTTATCCACCGGTACCTGATTGCTCAAATTCGCCGCCAAAATCGCATCGTATTTGCTGATGAGAGTTCCCCATTGTCCTCGCATTTGGCTCAATGTACTGAAATCATTATTAAGGAGAGAAATTATCGAAGTTGTAACTTCCTCCCGCTCGAATTTAAACTTGTTTGCCAACTTGGCACTATTTGTGGAAATTTGCAGAATTTTGCCGTGGAATTTGTCAATTGAGTTGAATTTGTTGCGGAAGCGGGTCAATTTCAAATCGAGCAATCTTGACTCATGACCGTCAAAATTTTCCACTTTGATTACCGCAAAATATTTGCCGTTATCAAGCCTGATTGCCGATGAGCGGTCAAGAAGTTTTTTGTCCTCCCGAAGTTCCGCATAGAAGTCATAATCGGAAGTTAAAAAGATGTTTTTCTCAATTCCGCAAATCACCTCTCTGAAACTATCCCTGTCTACGGAATAATGAATTATCGGTAAAAAGTCATTATTGAGAATTTCTGAAAATAATTTTTCCGGATCTGCCAGAAATCTCTGCTCATAATTGGACAAGTCAAACTCTTTCGGCAAACGTACACTGTCGGTCAAAACAGTATAAATTTTTAAAATCATCTCTCTTATTTGCTGACTTTTGACAATCGGCACTTCCTGATATTTGGCATCTTGATACCGGGTTAATCGGTCTAAATATTCTCCATTTGAGGAGAGGACGACAAATTCCCCTGCATAGAGTTCAAGTTTTGCCGAATTTCCATCCAAATTGAAGTGCAATTGGCGATTTTTGAAGAGATCTTTTACTTGGGTTATATCTTCAAAAATTCCTTTATCAAACTCAAAAAATGCCGAATGACTGCAATTTAAATTAATTAAAATATACAATTTTTCGCTTTTATCGAAACTCTCCCTGCTGAACATAAGTGCCAATGAGTCATTTTGGTGAATAAATTCAATCAAAGCATTGGGCATAAAGCATTTATGCAATTGGAGCAAAGAGTTTAAACGCCCCAATTCTTTGACAATATTCTGCTGTGCGCCCCAATTTAAATCAGAATTTCCATGCACATCGATTTTTTCGGTCGCTAGAAATTCTACTCCATTGGCAAATCCGAATGCCCCGGAGTGCGAGAGCAGAGCATTAACCGCACAACGCATAAGCGCATAAGCTTTGCCGTTTTTCGCCAAGCGGTCGTTGTCGTGGGTTTCGGCGAAGTTTATCAAAGTTCCGTCATTCCATGCACAGTGGTTCATGTATTGACCATAGTTAATAATATTGTGTTTATCGTAGTTTTGGAAAAGTTCAGAATACGCCCAATCCAAATCAGCTCTTCTCAATAAATCTTTCTGAACCTCCTGCGGACCGCCCAAGCCTTCCAGCATAAAAACTGTGTCGGGATACTCTTCGCGCACTTTGGCTACAATATATTCCCACGCATCAGCAGGTACCATGTACCCGGCATCACAACGGAAGCCGTCTACGCCATGGCGACACCAGAAAAGGAAGACTTTTGCCATAAAAAAGTACATCTCTTTTTGGGTATAATCAAGTTTGCACAAGTCTTCCCAGACAATCCCCCATGCACCGGGTGAAACATAAGTTCCGTCAGGCTTTCTCACAAAGCAATCTGCATGTTCCGCCTGCAATTTAGATGCCCAACCGGTATGATTTATCGGTAAATCGAGGAAAATTCTGCCATTACGGCTGTGGATATAGTCAACCAATTCGATGAATTGCTCCATCGGAGAGGCTTTTACATCAAAATCTGCTAATGCCGGGTCAACCGCAAAGTAGTCCAAAGAGGCAAAAGGGCTTCCGAACCGCCCCATCCTGCCATAGACCGTCGGCGTCGGATGAATCGGCAATAACTGGATGATATTGCACTTCATTTCGTCAATGATAAAATCGACTCGTTTTTTTAATTGACGGAAAGTTCCGGACTTCGGAATGACCGTATATCCTGCTTGATCCAGTTCAGAAATTAAATTTGATGGAAAATTTGACGGAGATTTGACGGGAATAAATTGACGGACAAATGCGGTATACATTGAGTTGCCTGCCTTGTTGTAAGCACTCTCTGTTTTGATAATTGCATTTTCGCCTTCTGCCCAATAAATCGGTAATTTTTCATCGGCAGGAATAAAAAAACATTTTGATTCAAAAACTCCACATTCAAGAATTGAAAAGGTTATTTCAAAGACTTTTTCGGATAATTTTTCCATTGGATAATCATGCCATGCTTCACCTGAAATCGGAGAGTTTTCTTCGATCTTGCGAATCTGTTCAAGCCGGCGGACTTTGCCATGCCCCAGAGTTGTGCGGATAAAAGCCTCTCCTGCTAACGGACGATTTAATTCCAAACGGTAAGTTACCATGTCTCCTCGATGAAATATAATACAGTTCGGAGTTTGAAATTGTTTCAACTTCATTTTTTGCCACCTTATATCAAACGAACATCAAATTCTGCAGGTTCGGCAACTCTGGCGTATTCCACATTCGGTTTTCCGAAAAGCATGGTGTGTGCAACGGTATAATCATCGCCCAATTCCAAAAAATTTGCCAATTCAGGCGCAATGAATTTAAATATCCAGTATCCGACACCGCACCAGCAAGTGCCGAAATTTTTCGCATTAGCCAAAAGTTCGAAATTGCTTAAAGCAATAATTCCGTCTTCCGGGCAAGGGGCTTTTTTGTGAACTGCTACTACTACCAAATAAGGCGCACCGCGGAAAAGCAGGTCGTTCCCCGCTGCCAAACCATCACGCATTGAGCCTAAAACTCCGCTGAAAGGTTTTGAAATTTCACCATTATCAAGTTTTTTCACAATAGTTTCAGCGCAAACTCGGCGAAGTTCATTAAGTTTTTCGCCGCCCAAAACTCGGATTTGTAAATTATGGAAGTTACATCCGGTCGGAATATAGCGGAGTTGTTTCAAAATTTCTTTGATCTCGTCTTCGCTGATTTTTTCATTTGAATATTGACGGATTGAGTGGCGGTGCTGCATAACTTTGCACAATGACTCGTAATCTGCGCTGCTGATTTGAGGGACTTTTTTGCAATTTTCGGGAGCGATATTTGCCGCACTGATTGCGCCTGTCGGACAAATTGCCATGCAGTGCTGACAATTGATACAATAGGGCGAAGCCTCAATTCCGTTACGGCCCATGCTCAAAGCTCCGCAAACACAATCACTTACACATTTTCCACATTTGATACATTTATCATTATTAATTATTACACTCATTTTCATACTCCGTTTTTAATTTTTACTTCACTATAAAAATACCACGATTCTGTCATTTTACAATTTTTTTCCGCAAAAATATCAAATTTTTTTCAATATTTAATTGCTTTTTTGAATTTGCGGTATATCTTTTCATATAGTTTAGATAAAATTTTAATTTACGGGGAGTTTTAAAACAATGAAAAAAGTTTATTTTTTAACAATTTTTATATTTCTGACAATTTTCAATTTTAATCTCGGGGCTAAAGATGTTGTCTATTGGGTTCCGCAATTTTCTGAATTTGAAGAAATCAGCCAAAGCGACTTGCTTTTCCTGAAAAAAACCATTCAAAAAGCCGAAAAAAATAACGCAAAAGCTGTAATTTGTGAACTTGATACTCCCGGCGGCAGAATTGATATTGCTCTGCGATACCTCTCGATTTTTGCAAAAAGTGAAGTGCCGATAATTGTTTATTTGAATCCGCAAGGTATTTCCGCCGGCATGATTATAGCCCTCGGAGCAGACCAAATTGCCATTAATCCGCTCGGAGTTATCGGTGATGCAATGCCGATGACAATCTCTTTCGACGGAGCAACTCCGATTGTGGAAAAGTCCGAAGAAAAACCGTCTTCCAGTGAGAAATTAGATAATTTAGTTGAGGATGCGATACAGAATTTGCCGAAAACTTCCAAGGACGACCTCCAAAATCTCGCGAATCAGAAATTTTTGACAGTTTACTTCAAACTTTTGCAAGTTCTGGCAGAAAAAAACAATCGCCCGGTCGAGGTTATTCGTGCAACAAGTGACCCGTACACAGTTTTAACTCTCGCTGAACATGGAATCGACCACAAGGGCAATTCTCCTTTAACTTTGAGTGCCGAAGAGGCTAAAAAACTCAATATCGTCGATTATATTGCCAAAGATCGCAACGACCTTTTGGCGCAATTGAATTTGTCAAATGCCGAAGTTCAGATAATTACTCCGAGTCCGTGGGATCAGATTATCAACTTTTTAACCCACAGTGCCGTTTCTGGAATTTTAATTGCTCTCGGTTTAATCGGAATTTTTATTGAAATAAAAACTCCCGGATTCGGAATAGCCGGTACTATCGGGTTGCTTTGCTTGATTCTCTTCTTTCTTGGACATATCTATTCCGGGGCTTCGGAGTGGGGGCCATTGGTTGTTTTCTTTGTCGGTTTAATTCTGTTGTTGCTGGAAATTTTTGTAATTCCTGGTTTCGGTTTGGTAGGAATTTTAGGAATAATCTGTATTGTGACATCACTTATAACTGCATTTGGACTTGATCGGATCAATAGTGCGGTTCAAATTGTCGCACTTGCGCTTACAGGAAGTATTACTGCCATGATTCTGCTGGCAATTTATGTTCTGCCTAAAACTCCGCTTTTCCGCAAATTACGCTTGGAAAGTGTATCGGGAGATACTAAAAATGAAGTTGATTGCGCAAATCAGGTTTCGACTGATTTACTCGGCAAAGTCGGTATCGCCGTTACACCTTTGCGCCCCAATGGCAAAATTAAAATCGGCGATGAAATTTTTGAGGCTGTAAGCACTATGGAATTTATCAATAATAATACTCCGGTTAAAGTTATCGGCAGAACATCTTTTGAACTCAAAGTCGCCCCAATATCTGAAACAGAAAATTGTTGAAAGACAAAAAAATAGGGAGGTGATAAACCTCCCTGTAAAAATTATTATTTATTTCTGTGATTCCACATGACCGTCAGCGAAAAGGATAATTTTGCATTTATGTTCTTTGTGACTCGGGCAGGAAATAAGCGCAGTTGTTGCAGCATTTGTGATTTTGCTTGCATGAATTGAAGGAGTTTCCAACTCATATTCATCACGGCTTGCCGGGCAAATAAAGTATGCTTCTGAATCAAAGCAGCAGGGAATTTACCATTGTTGTCCATTATGTATTTTTTGAGGCACTCATACAATGCTTTGAACTTGTTTTCGCACTCTGTGTTTTTTTGGGCACAACCGCTTACGAAAAATGCGAGAGCTACTAAATCTACTACTGCCCAAATTGTGCTTTTTTTATAACTTCAAAACTCATTATTTTGGGTTTATAACTTATTTAGTCGGACATTTTTTGCCATGGAAACAGGGGCAATCGGGTGCGACATATTTAATTCTGCCCTTGGTGTTTTTCTCACGTAGTTTGGCATTTTTGACCAATCGGCAATTGGGGCAGACGCACTCTTTGACGGTTTTTTCAGTTTTAGTGGGAGCGGGTGCTGGAGTTACACTTTTCGGGGCTTGTTGGGGAACTTCCCGAGGTTGTGCCTGTGGAACTGTCAGGTTGCCGTCCTCATCGTAATTGTCGGGATTTGAAACGGCTTCAACTTGGGCGCGAACATTTTTTGCTCTCTGGATCGCTCCGGTGTAGGGGTTTGCATAAGTTGTTAATGCCAAGAAAGTTGTCAACAATGCGATACAAATGAATTTTTTCATAATAATTCCTTTCTATTGGGTATTTATCCAATTAATATTAAAGCCTTATCAAGTCGTTTTAGAGCCTCTTCTTTGCCAAGAAGTTCCATAATTTCTCCGGGACCGCCGGGGGTAACAGTTTTACCTGAAACAGCGATACGAACTCCCCACATCGGCTGACCGATTTTGATCTCATTTGCGGCAGCGTAGTCCATAATCATCTGGTTCAAATTCTCTGCTTGACCGTCAAAACTTTCCAATGCTTCAAAAGAACTCCGCAAGTCGGTGATAACTTTTTTAGCAGTTTCGGGAGAAGCCTTGCTTTTTTTGTGATTAAAAAGTGAAGTGTCATATTCCGGTTGTTCAAGCAGGAAGTCGATCATCGACGGAATATCGGTGAAAACTTCGGTTCTTTGTTGAAGAATGGAAGCAAGGAAAGCCCATTTGCTTTCAAGAGCAGTGCCTTTGATTTTTGCAAAGCTTTCGGCTTTGGCGGCAAAGTTTTCCGCGCTCATCATTTTGATATACTCTGAATTCATCCAACGGAGTTTGTCGTAGTCAAAAATCGCCGCCGCCTTGTTAAGTCCATTGGTACTGAATGCTTCGGTCAATTCAGCAAGGGTAAAAATTTCACGGTCGCTTTTGGGTGACCAGCCGAGAAGTGCGATATAGTTGATAATTGCTTCGGGCAAATATCCTTCGGCAACCAAATTTTCGAAACTTACGGAGCCGTGGCGTTTAGAGAGTTTGGAAACATTGCCCTCTGCATCTCTGCCCATAATCAAAGGCAAGTGGACATATTCAGGAATATCCCAGCCGAAAGCCTGATAGAGCAAATTATATTTCGGGGTTGAAGAGAGATATTCAGAACCGCGGACAACATGGGTGATATTCATTAAATGGTCATCAACCACATTGGCAAAGTTATAGGTCGGCATACCATCCTGTTTCAAAAGGATTTGGTCGTCAAGCACTTTGTTTTCGATAGCAACTTCGCCGTAAACCAGGTCGCTGAAAGTAGTTGTCGAGCCGTCACGATTGATTTTCTGACGGATAACATAGGGGGTATTTGCGGCTAATTTTTGAGCAATTTCCGCTTCGCTTAAATTTGCACAATGACCGGGGCAGCCCTCAATAAAGTTTTTTTCGGTGTCTTCGGCTTCGTCGTCCTCATGCTTTTCGCAGAAGCAATAGTACGCTGCGCCCTTTTTCACCAATTCTAAAGCGTAATCTTTGTAAAGATGTTTGCGTTCACTCTGGATATAAGGTCCATAATTTCCGCCGACATCCGGGCCCTCATCATGAGTTAAGTTTGCGGCTTTCAAGGTTGCATAAATCACTTCAACTGCATTTTCGACATAGCGGGCCTGGTCGGTATCTTCGATTCGAAGCACAAATGCGCCGTTTTGTGATTTTGCCAATAAATAAGCGTATAAAGCAGTTCTTAAATTGCCGACATGCATAAATCCTGTCGGACTGGGAGCGAAACGAGTTCTTACTTGTTTTGTCATATTTTGAGCCTTTCCTTGATAAAAATTACAAATACTTTTGTATAAAATACACCTTTTTTGTAAATTTACAAATTTTTTGACGATACTATAATGATTTTTTTTGAT
>JAZRSP010000040.1:0-4363 GCA_045651565.1 Victivallaceae bacterium
TCTCCTTTTTGTTGTAACTTACTTATAATATAACGCAAAAATTTGATATTTCTTGTAATAAGTTGCTTTTTTTTAAAAGAAAATCTTGATTTTTATTTAAAATATGCTATATTATTTTAGTTTTCGTGTATACAATTTATATAGTTTAAATTGTTGAATATTAATGTAAAGGAAAGGTGTGAAACATGAGTTGTGCCGAATGTTCTCATGAAGTACAAAGAATGTGTTGTGTCGCCAAAGGCGCCAACCATGGTCCCGCTCCCATTCCCGAAGAAGGAAAATGGGTGAAATCTAAACAAATTACCGACATCAGCGGGCTTACCCACGGTGTAGGCTGGTGCGCTCCCCAGCAGGGCGCATGCAAATTGACCTTGAACGTCAAAGAAGGTATCATCGAAGAAGCTCTCGTTGAAACTTTGGGCTGTTCAGGTATGACCCACTCAGCTGCTATGGCTGCTGAAATTTTGCCGGGCAAAACTCTTTTGGAAGCTTTGAATAGCGACCTCGTTTGCGACGCAATCAACGTTGCAATGCGTGAACTTTTCAGCCAGATTGTTTATGGCAGAACCCAGACCGCTTTCAGTGAAAACGGACTTCCTATCGGTGCAGGTTTGGAAGACTTGGGCAAAGGTTTGCGTTCACAGGTCGGTACTATGTTCTCAAGCAAGATCAAAGGTCCTCGCTACCTCGAAATGGCAGAAGGTTACATCCTCGAAATCGGTTTGGATGAAAACAACGAAATCATCGGTTACAAGTTTATCCACTTGGGCAAGATGATGGATGCTATCAAAAAAGGTATGGATCCCAAAGAAGCATTCGAAAAAAATATCGGTACTTATGGCCGTTTCGCAGATGCAGTTAAAACCATTGACCCCCGTCAGGAATAATAGAAGGAGCAATAGAAGATTATGGTTAATTTTGAAGGTTATAGTCGCCGTATTGCTAAAATCGAAGAGGCAATGGCAAAATATGGTATCGCATCTCTCGAAGATGCACAGAAAATCTGTTTGGACAAAGGCATTGACGTAGATGCAATCGTCCGCGGTATTCAGATGATCGCTTTTGAAAACGCAATTTGGGCTTACACCCTCGGTGCTGCTATCGCAATTAAAAAAGGTTGCAAAACTGCTGCTGACGCTGCTGAAGCTATCGGTATCGGTTTGCAGGCTTTCTGTATCCCGGGATCAGTTGCTGACCAGCGTGACGTCGGTTTGGGACATGGTAACTTGGCTGCAATGCTTCTCCGTGAAGAAACCAAGTGCTTCTGCTTCCTCGCAGGTCACGAATCTTTCGCAGCTGCAGAAGGTGCTATCGGTATCGCTCGTACCGCTAACAAAGTTCGTAAAGAACCCTTGCGTGTTATTTTGAATGGTCTTGGCAAAGACGCTGCTTACATCATCAGCCGTATCAATGGTTTCACCGCTGTTGAAACTGAATATGATTACTACACCGGCGAATTGAAAATCATCTCTGAAAAACCGTTCTCTAACGGCGATAAAGCTAAAGTTAAGTGCTACGGTGCTGACGATGTTTCAGAAGGTGTTGCTATTATGCGTCATGAAGGTGTTGATGTTTCTATTACCGGTAACTCAACCAACCCGACCCGCTTCCAGCACCCGGTTGCAGGTACCTACAAAAAGTGGGCTACCGAAAACGGTAAAAAATATTTCTCAGTTGCTTCAGGCGGCGGTACCGGTCGTACCCTCCACCCCGACAATATGGCAGCAGGTCCGGCTTCTTACGGTATGACTGACACCATGGGTCGTATGCACGGTGATGCACAGTTTGCAGGTTCTTCAAGCGTTCCTGCACACGTAGAAATGATGGGTCTTATCGGTATGGGTAACAACCCGATGGTAGGCGCTACTGTTGCGGTTGCGGTTGGTATCGAACAGGCTAAATAATTTTCAGTTTTTGAAAGTTAGTTTTTAAAATTTAAAAGTTGCAGAAGATTTATTCTCCTGCAACTTTTTTTATGGAATTGCAGCTGACTGTTATCTCTATTAAGCTGTAAGTTTTCATTAAGGGTATTTAAATTGCAGAAGTTATGGAATTTATGCAAAAAAAATTGATAGAAAGCAGAAAAAATATCTTGATAAATTGATAATTTATGGTATATTACTTGTATGTAATATTTTTTAATGGGCAATTACGCCCGAATTTTAATAATAAAGAAAAGGATAAAACAAAATGGGGCACATGAACATGGCTGTGAAGTCTGATCTGAAAAGTAAAGACTACTTATGCAGAGAGGACTTGGAAAAACTTCAACTTGAACGATTAAAAGAGATTACTGCACACGCTTTTAATAACGTGGAATTTTATCGTAATAAGTTTAGAGAGTTTAATGTTTCAGCCGATGATATCAAAAGCCTCAAAGATATCAGCAAGCTTCCGTTTACAGTAAAAACTGATTTGCGTGACAATTATCCTTTCGGTCTTTTTGCAGTACCGCAAGAAGATATTTTGCGTGTTCACGCTTCAAGCGGAACAACCGGTAAGCCGATTGTGGTCGGTTATAACCAGCACGACTTGGAGATTTGGAGCGAGGTTGTTGCCCGTTCATTTATCTCTGCCGGACTTACTAATAAGGACAAAGTGCAAGTTTCTTACGGTTACGGACTTTTTACCGGTGGCTTGGGAGCGCATTATGGCACAGAAGCTTTGGGTGCGATGGTTGTTCCGACAAGTGTCGGTAATACCGAACGCCAGGTTATGCTTTTAAATGACTTCGGAGTTAATGCACTTTGCTGTACACCGAGTTATTTTACTTTTATTATTGAAAAGGCGAAGTCAATGGGAATTGACCTTAAATCATTGCCGTTGCGAGTCGGTATTTTTGGTGCTGAGCCGTGGACATTGGAGATGCGTGCGCAGATTGAAGCCGAAGCGAATATCAAGGCTTTCGATATTTACGGACTCTCTGAAATTATCGGGCCGGGTGTGGCAATTGAGTGTGAATGTCAGGACGGACTTCATGTTTTTGAAGACCACTTCTATCCTGAAATTATCGATCCTGACACTTTGGAAGTTCTTCCGGATGGAGAGGTCGGTGAACTTGTACTTACCACTTTGACTAAACAGGCGATGCCGATGATTCGTTACCGTACTCGCGACATTACCAGTATCAAGATAGAAAAGTGTGCTTGCGGCAGAACTTTGCGGAGAATTAACCGTATTTCTTCACGCAGTGACGATATGATGATTATCAAGGGTGTGAATGTTTTCCCGTCGCAAATTGAAGCGGCATTGCTTGCGGTTGACGGCACATTGCCTTATTATAATATCATTCTTTTCAAGGATAAGGGTATGGATAATATCGAAGTCGCAGTTGAAGTTCGTCCGGAACTTTTCAGCGACAAGGTCAGCGTTTTGGAGGAATTGCAGGCTAAACTTACTCGCTCCGTCGAGAGTGTTACCGGTTTGAGAATCAAGGTCAAACTCGTTGCTCCGAATACCATTATCCGCAGTGAAGGCAAAGCAAAACGAGTTTTGGATCATCGTTATTTAAGCAATTAACTTTAACTTAAAGGAGATAAAAATTATGAAAAAAACAATCAGCGCAGTCGTTTTCGCAACTTTTATGTTGTGCAGTGTAAACCTTTTGGCAAACAGTTGGGGAGAAAAGGTCGCACTTTATATTCCTAACCGTATTGTTGACTTGACCGACCTTTTTTCTGTTGGCATCGGTGTCGGCGGTACTGCTCGTGCAGAACTTATGGCAACTGAACTTATCAAGGTTGGCGGCGGTTATGACTTCGGAACTTTCCGAGCATACAAAGATTGGAATCGTCAGTATGGTTTCGGTATGCAGAAAGGTTGGTACTGGGCATTGGTTTCAGCAGGCGAAGAAAGCACAAACCGTTACAACACAATCGGTTCAGTTGATGAATATTATCAGGGTTGTGCCGGAATTCCGCTTCCCAATGAGCCGATTTATGACTATTACATGGGTAAACGCGATTTTTGGCGAATCGGCGGTGCATTGGGTTTCATCGTTGAGGGTGAAGTTTATGTGAACCCCATTGAATGGGTTGACTTCCTTACCGGTTTGGTCTTTATTGACATCCGTCAGGATGACTTTGAAATCGTTGACTTCCAATAATATTTTTGAAGTCTGAATAAGTTAAAAAAAATAGATGCGGTAATTTGATAATTGCCGCATCTATATTTTTTTTGGGCTTAAATCAAGCAGCCTAAATTGAAATCAAATGGCCTTTCAAGTAAAATCCTTCTGGAACGGACAAGGCTACGGTATGGTCGCAATTTTGAGCGAACTTGCGGATCAAGGTCGCATTGACTTTGGCATCTTTGGCGGCATCGAAAGTAATTTTTTGGAATAACTCCGGTTCCATAAGTCCCG
>JAZRSP010000041.1:0-2198 GCA_045651565.1 Victivallaceae bacterium
GTCAGACTTGTCAGACAATCAACGCCTATCTGATTGAAGCACCAAATGTTATGCTTAACAGTCTGACAATACCGATCTGCAATGTGCCAACTATGCGTAGTGGCGGTAAACCTGTTGAAGGTGGATTCTTAATATTTTCGACAGAAGAAAAAGAATCTTTTCTGAAACAAGACCCGGATGCTGAAAAATATTTTCGAGCTTTTATGGGATCTGATGATTTTATCAGTGGTAAATCTCGCTGGTGCTTGTGGCTGTTTGGCGTTTCTCCGGTAGAATTGAGAAAACATCCTTTGATTTTAGAGCGGATAGAAAAAGTAAAAGAGTTCAGGCTTTCAAGCGTAAAAGCAGCCACAAGAGAAGCTGCTTTACGCCCGGCTCTTTTTATGGAAATCAAACAGCCGACCAGTGATTTCATCATGGTTCCCGCAACATCGTCAGAAAAGCGTTCTTATATCCCCATTGGATTTTTGAACAAAAATGTCATTGCAAGCAATGCCGCCTCCTTTGTTCCTGAAGCAACTCTTTATCATTTTGGAATTTTGACAAGTAATGTACATATGGCATGGATGCGTATTGTAGCCGGTCGGTTAAAATCTGACTACCGCTACTCCGTAAATATCGTTTACAACAATTTTCCGTGGTGTATGCTGACCGAAGCACAGATAGCTGCTATTGAAAAGACTGCACAGGCGATTTTGGACGCCAGAGCGTTGTATCCGGATTGCAGTTTAGCCGATCTTTACGATGAAGCAACAATGCCGCCGGAACTCCGCAAGGCCCATCAAGCCAATGACCGTGCAGTGATGAAAGCCTACGGCTACGCCCCCTCCATGACCGAGCCGGAAATCGTTGCCGACCTGATGAAACGCTATCAGGAGTTGACGGCCCGATGAATACAAATTTTCAATATGTTGACAATCAAGAAAACAATCTTGTCGAACGGGTGAAGAAAAATTTTGATTTACTCATTTATCCTGGCAATATTGGTTTTTATAAAAGCTGTGAAATCACAAAAATATTTTTTTATACACCGGGAGAAGATAAGTATTATAATTTATTTACTCTATTATCTTTTGAAAATACCCCTTTGATTAAGGAATCATTTGCTTATTTAACAGACAAAATTAAAACGATATCTTTAAGCAGAGAAAACAAGATAAAGTGGGGAATTTTACAACGTAGAATATCTCTAGAACGAGCTATAGATATATTTGATAACCTAATAAATAATAAGGTATATCAAATAGAAAAACCATTACAAGTATCTTCTCTTGAGCCTCAACTGATGTGCTATGTTCAAGCAAATGACGAATTTACAAAACCAGCTCTTAATAAAGTTCTGAAAAATAATTTCCACATGGGCTCCTACATCATTGAGTTTTTTGATGCAAGTAAAGAAAAGCAGCGTTTTTTATGGAAATATCCAGAAAAACTCAATAATCTAAGCGAACAAATCAATGAAATTATTCCGTTGCATTTAGGAGATGTGTCAGATTGCATCGGCAACATAATTTTTCAGTTCCCAATTAATTGTGTACAAGTAAACCATAAACCAATTGGAAATTTCAATGGGGAAAAAATAGAAATAAATTTCAGCCCTGAATTGAAAAAACATCCAGAGCTGATTGCTCATATATCCTCTGAGGAAGACAATGCAATAAATAACAACATAATAAAACCGCTCGTAGCAGGTGAAAATGAGTTTCCCTTTGTAGCTCATGGAAAGACAACTTTAGAGATTGTATCTTCCTCTTGCCAGCTTCTGATCTTTCGTGAGAGTTTTGCGTGTATAGAAAAAATTTCAACGAACATACATATCGCCAATCCGCAAAATCGTTGTTTTTACTTAAATGGTAGCATACAACAAGTTCAAGTATCATTGTTAGAAACTTTTTCTGCGGGGAAGGAGTATAATAAAAATCTGCGAAAGTGGAGAAATGGACGGATTTATGTGGATGAGTTAAATGCCCTTGAAAAACGGAAGGATTTTCTACAATATTTCAATGATAACAACATAAAAGCGTTGAATGACATTCGTGCCCTTATCTCTTCACACAGCAGAAATGGTGTTTATCTATGGGATCCATACCTGAATGCTATTGATATAAAAAACACTTTATATTATTGCCCATTATCAAATGTTCCTTTGCGAGCAATAACTGGATTAGCAAGTAAACCCAAAAATAAAAAAGAGCAGG
>JAZRSP010000042.1:0-1677 GCA_045651565.1 Victivallaceae bacterium
AAAACCGAAACAAGCATAACTTACGAAGAAGCTTATGAAAAGCATATTGACGCACAAATAGTTATCAATACCACAGCTTGGGGAATGTTCCCAAACATTGATAACTCTGCTTTGGATATTACTAATTTCAAAAATTTGGAAGCGGTATTAGGGTTTTTTTTGAAACATCCCGATAGACACTATATTATTCCTAATCCTGACAGTTTTTGGCCGATGCCGAGAGGTTTGGGCTTCGGTATTGGTGCCGGCGGTCAGGGGCGCATGATTGTAAATATTTTGAAAGAGGTTTACGGTGAATTTGAACCGATTTATTTAGGCAAACCCTACGATGGAATTTATAGTTATACTTTGAGTAAATTAGCGAAAAAGTTGAATATCAAGGAAACTGAACTTGACAGGTCAAGAATTTACGGTATCGGAGATTATTTAAATTCTGATATTAAAGGGGCAAATTTGGCAGGTTTGACTTCGGTTCTGGTCTTTACCGGAGCGACTAAAAAGGAACAATTAAATCAGAATTTGCAGGAGTCGCAAATTCCTGCGTTGTTTTTTGATTCATTGGCATAGAAAGGAGCTTTATTATGTTGGACAAAATGAGAGTATATTTTATGGGAGCAGGCGAAGTTGCGGTGCCGATTTTGCTGCGTCTTGCCAATTCGGATATAGTTGAACTCTGCGGAGTTGCAACCCAAATCGACAAAGAAGCCGGTAGAAAAAAAGTTTTAACCGCTACTCCCGTAGCGAAAATTGCCGAATTAATGGATATCGGTGTTGAAAAAGTTCCGTCAGTTAATGACCCGGAATTTATTGTAAGATTGCAGAAAATGGATTTGGATTTTATCGTTGTAGTTTCTTTCGGACAATTTTTGAAGAAAGAAATTTTGGAACTTCCCCGTTATCGCTGTATAAATATTCACACCTCAATTCTGCCGAAGTATCGAGGCGCATCGCCGATTATATCGACTTTGCTCAATCGTGATGATTATGCCGGAGTAACTTTTATGGAAATGGATTTAACTATGGATACCGGAGCAATTTATCAGTGTATCGAAATCCCGGTTGAAGTTGATGATACTGCGTTATCTCTGGAAAATCGACTCGGTCAGATGGCGGCAAATCATGTGGATAGAGTGCTTTTGGATATTAAAACCGGACATTTAGTTCCGACTTTGCAGGATAATAGTCAGGCAACTTACTGCTCAAAAATAAAAAAACAAATGGGCTTGGTTGATTGGAAAAAACATACAAGTTTGGATATTGAGGCAATGGTCAGAGCCTTTACTCCGTGGCCGAATGCCAGTGTGATTCTGCCGTTAAAAAACGGCACAAACTTGCAGATTACAGTTAATAAATGCCGTATTGACCGTGAGAAAAATGGCAAAAAGGGAGAAGTGAAAGTTATCAGTGCAGACAAAAACGGTATCTTTGTAAACTGTATTGACGGCGGGGTGATTGAAATTCAGGAACTTACTATCCCCGGCAAAAAGATGATGAGAGCAATGGATTTTACAAACGGCTATCATCTGGATATTGGAAAAGGATTAGTTGATAATGAGTGATTCGGTAAATAAACAAATCATTTTAAGTTGTGAGAAACTGGAAACACGAGTTGCCGTTTTGGAGAACAGTAAACTCGAAGAATATGTTATTGAACGATACACCGATGAGGTTAAAGTC
>JAZRSP010000043.1:0-1163 GCA_045651565.1 Victivallaceae bacterium
CGCAGAATTTAAGAATGGTTTTTTGACCACGCTTAGAGAACCACCATTTAGCTACCCGTTTTGGGTGAAGCCGAGCAAAGAAGCGCTTGACTGGCTCCTTCGGGAGTTTAGCTAAATCTTCGGCGCGACGACGAGCGTCGGCTTCTTTTTTAGCGTGATGTTTATAACTCAAACTTGAGTACAAATTCATATTTTTCGCAGTTTTTTTGGATGATTTGCGGGTCAATTTCTTTTTGACATTAGACTTTGACGGCAAAATCACCACTGATTTCTTTTTAGCCATATACTTATTATACACTAAACTTGAACTTTTTGTATTGATTTTTTATGAAAATTTCGTGATACAATATATTATAAGTATGCGAAAATTAAGGAAGTTTAAGTTTAAATCAGTGGTGGCGCTGGCGCAGATGCGGTTGTCGGTAAAATCGGCGGCGATAGTTTTGGCCTCGTCGACATTATTATCGGCGCTACTCGGATTATTTCGTGACCGGCTGTTAAACTCGTATTACCTTGGTACTTACCCGACGGGAATTGATGCTTACACGGCGGCGTTTACGATTCCGGATTTTATGTTCTTTATTTTGACTTCGGGGGCTTTGTCGGTGTCGTTTATTCCGGTGTTTAACCAGCGGCTCGCGGCGGGGAATAAAAAATCAGCGTGGGAGTTATCATCTTCGACGTTAAATTTGCTGGCGATTTTGACTTTGATTTCGTCAGTTTTGATTATGATTTTTGCCGATCCGCTGATTCGGTATGTGGTGTCGCCGGGGTTGGATGAGAGCGGGATGATTCTCGCGATTAACATGACGCGGGTGATTGCGATTAATCCGTTTTTGTTCTCGATTGCGACAGTGCTGACTTCGATGCAACAGGCGGTAGGAAGATTTATTTTCTACGCATTTGCGCCGGCTATATATAATATAGGCATTATTATTGGTATCACTTGCTTCACTGGCGGAATTAATTTGTTTGGTGTGCAGATTTTTGAAGGTGGCATCATGGGTGTAGCAATTGGGGTGATTCTTGGGGCAGTATTACAACTTATCGTGTCTCTAATTGGGCTCTTTGGACTAGGGATGGATTACGAATTTAAAATTTATCGAAAAAATCAGGGTTTTCGTTCTATTTTGAAATTACTACCAGCAAGATCATTGTACCAG
>JAZRSP010000044.1:0-1029 GCA_045651565.1 Victivallaceae bacterium
ATTTCCCCGTCGGGAACACTTCTGACTGGTGAAAAAGTTGTATTCCGGATATATATTCTGTAAATCAGGTAAATTCATTTTTTTCAAGGAATAGGATCTATGAAAAGTATCGCCGAACTTCATTCAATAGTTATCAACTCCGTCGATCAACGCCGGGATTCTTCCGGCCGGGGCTTGCTCCACCAGTTGCGGTAGTGGGCACAATTGCCCCAGGCATAAGGATTTTCCTGACCACCGACCACTGACCACACTTCAGGGAAAGAAGCTATTCGAAGCCGCCAAGATGATGTTACACGAGCTGTTCGCTGGACCAAAAGGCAAATGGGTGATGAAAATTATTCAGTGCGCGTAGATGGAAAAAATTATTCTCCCGCTGAAATCAGTTCTTTTATCATTAAAAAACTGATACAGGATGCCCAACAGACAATTGGAGACATCTCAGATGTTTTGATTACCGTGCCTGCAAACTTTGAAGATGCAGCACGAAACGCAACTACTAATGCAGGTAAAATTACTGGTGTAAATGTAATTGGTTTGGTTAACGAACCCACAGATAAGCAAAAGTCTATCTATCCCTCTGATTCTTGCCCACATATACCCCCCGTTGGTCCTGTGACGCAATAGCGTTCTTTGTACCGATTCGAGAAAAGTACTGAACCCGTCAATCTGCGGGAAGTGGTAGACTCTGATACTGAACCAACCAAACTTTTCCTCAAAGCGTTTTATGACTTCAAGAGATTTTGCTATTACCGGAGGATATTAATTTTGCACGATCAAACCTCATAAAAATTTGATTTTCAGCGTAAAAATTGCTGTCGGAGATATTTTTTGTCATAAGATAGTTTGTCTGCTGACAATATTTGCAGGGCCAACAATTTTCAAATCCAACTTGAATTTTGTATAGACGCACGCTTCTATGCGAGCGTTTACAGAATTCATTTTTTTGGGGAATTTTCTTCCCCGGAATTCCCCCATTTGACTTGAAAAACGGCAGATTTCTGCTATATTTTAGAATCTCCGAATCAACAG
>JAZRSP010000045.1:0-2758 GCA_045651565.1 Victivallaceae bacterium
TATGTAATTTCATTTATAAAACCCTTCTTTAACATTATGGACAACTATGTTGGATAAAACAATAAAATCCTTCATATTGAATTTGTGGCGGTATTTTTGTTGATGAAAAATCTCCAGCATAACAGATAAATCCTGTAATGGCAAAAAAAGTCATAAAATATTTATACATCATCTTATTCCTTCAAACAATTGTTCTCGAGAGCTTCTGATACAAATGTGTGACAATTGGGCCCCTTAGGATAACTCCATCCGCCTTTAAATAATTTGCAAAATCCCTAATTCCCGTTTAAATTTTGAAGTTAATAATCTTTGAATCGGATATTTGTCATAATTTCGTCAAATCCTCTGTATCAACACTCCACATTGAAATATTAAATACATTATCTGTTTTATCATAGTTAATTAATGGTAATTGAAATCTAATTCCTCTTTTCCAAAGATTACTTCGCAAGGAACTCACTACAGCATGTATGTGTTTCTTTTGGAATTCAATATCTTTACCTGAGATATATCCAGATAAATCCTCAGAGGAAAATGTAATTCCACCAATATGTCTTGGTGCGTTAGTATGTTTTATCAAAAATGTCTCAATGTGAATAATCATTGCTTCAATGACATCCACAAATGCCATTTCATGTTGTTGATTGCTATCAAAGTTTCTTACAGTTAAATGCCATTGACAATCCTCTACGAAGTCACAGTCAACGATTATCCAAGAATCGTACTTTGGAAAATTTTAAAGTCGACATATGTTGATGACATATTATGCGGTTGTTGGACTATTTTGCAACCGGATAGTGATAGTAACATTATTCCAACCAAAAAAAACTTTTCCAGTTTCATTTCTTTTTGTCTCCCAAAATCCAAATTTTAGATGGTTGTGAATATGGAGTGGTGCTATCGTTGTAACTCTCTGTAACAACGCCAATATGTCCCGAAAGACCTCTACTCCCTGCGGGGGCAGCTGAAAACACAACCGCAACAAAGTTTTTACGGCATTCACAGCCTTTTTCCTTCTTTTCCAATTTTTTAAGTATTTCAGTCCTAATATTTGAGGGTTGCCTTCACTTCGTTCAGGCTCGCTGCGGGCTTCGCCCTTGCGTCAAATCCCTCTCTCTCTCCGCCATTTTTTTTATCCCCCTTTTAATCTTGCTGAAAAAATCATCCTTGCTATTATTTTGTAAAACTCGTTGACACAAAGGCTTTTACGACATTTCTGCCAGTGTGTGAGAAACACACTCAGACTCTGAAATCAGACCGTGGTAATGTCTCAATTTTTGTGAAACACTTGTAAACACATTTTCCATAGCATACAGAATATACCACCATCATTACGAATTGTCAAAAAGTATAAAACGCTTTAATGCGTATATAATGCGCGACACGGTCCGGATGCGGCGGACAAATGCGAGACTGTATCGGGGCGGCACGTTTGCCGCCCGTCGCACGGACTGGCACGTTTGCCGCTGCGACATCCTCCTTGGTAAAAGATCATCTGTGCAGAGCTTTATAATCGTAAAATTCCTGCAGTATTTCGTCGTGGATTGAACTGTTGGTAAAAATAATCCCGTGTTCCGGATAATTGTTTTTACCGTAGAGGTCGGAAACTCTGCCCCCCGCTTCGGTGACGATCAATTCCCCCGCTCCGTAGTCATAAGGTTCCAGTTTCAATTCCCAGTATGCGCCCAGTTGCCCTGAGGCGACGGAGCAGCAGTCGAGTGCTGCCGAACCGTATTTGCGGAAGTCGACCACTTTCGGAGCGATGCGGGAGAGAAATTTGAGATTGTTTTCCTCTGTCCATTCAGAGCGGATGCAGGCTATCCCTGTGGAAACGATCACATCGGAGAGTTTCTGATATGGTGAGACGGAGAGTTTTTCACCGTTGCACCAGGAGCCTTTGCCGGTTTCGGCGTAGTAGAGTTTGTTCATCACAGGAGAGTAAACGACTCCCAGAACAGGAACGCCGTTTTTGTGCAGACCGATTGATATCGCCCAGTTCGGCAGACCGTGGATAAATGAAGCAGTACCGTCGATCGGGTCGATCAGCCAGCAGTATTCAGAATTTGTATTACTGTGACCGAATTCCTCGCCGTATATTCCGTATCCGGGGAAACGTTTTTCCAGTTCGGAAACGATCAATTGCTCAACGGCGCGGTCGGTGTCTGTTACGAGATCTTTGGCGGTTTGTTTGGAATGTATGGCTGATGTATCCAGACGGCGCTGTTCAGAAAGTGCGAACAATCCCGCCCGGATTGCTGTCTGTTTAACGAATTCGAGCATTTAAAAATTCTCCTTGAATGTAGCTTTCCGGTAATATACACCGGAGCAATCTTTTTTCATGGGGAGTTCAGAAAAGTTTCTCTTCGCTGAACGATCCTCTTTGTGAATTTTGAAATTTCCTAGGAGGGTGCAAAAAATCATTTTACCGCAAAATGGCACCAACCGTGACCTTTTTAAATATATTTCATCATAGAAGAAAATACAAATAACTCTGATTTATTTTTCAAAAGCTCTGTAAATGAAAGATTTTTGCCGTTTTTGTCAATTTTCTTTTGTTTATTAGCTCGCATTCTGAATTTGTCTGAACCAAAGTGAAGCGATTTTCAGAATTTTATTTCACCGTAGAATTCTGAATTTTTTTCGCCTTAAAAAGCACTTCGGGTTGAGTGTTCTCTTGCTAAAACAGTTGAATAAGTGTATATTAAAAAATATTTATCAAATCATTGGGAAACTCATAAAAAATGCTTACTTCAATCAT
>JAZRSP010000046.1:0-1118 GCA_045651565.1 Victivallaceae bacterium
GGCAAGCATTTGAATAAAGAAAGAGGTAAATTATTATGTTTTATATAGGTGTAGATTTAGGCGGAACAAACATCGCAACTGCTGTAGTTACAGGAAACTTTGAGATTATCGGAAAAGGTTCTGTACCTACAAACGCTCCAAGACCAGGCGAAGAAATCGCAAAAGATATCGTAAAATCAATCGAAATGGCTATTGATAATGCCGGAATTTCTATCGAAGAAGTTGATTCTATTGGTATCGGTTCTCCTGGCGCAGTAAATGCAGAAGACGGTATCATCGAATTTTCAGGAAATCTCGGATTTGATAACGTTCCACTTGTAAAATACGTTCAAGAGTTAACAGGTGTAAAAACTTTTGTTGAAAACGATGCAAACGCAGCTGCATACGGCGAACTAGTTGCCGGCGCAGGACGTGGTGCGAAAAACTTCGTAGCAATTACCCTTGGCACAGGTGTCGGCGGTGGCGTCATCATCAACGGCAAGATTTTCTCAGGATGGAACTCATTTGGTGCGGAACTTGGACACATCAACCTTGAATTAAATGGCGAGCCTTGCACATGTGGAAGAAACGGTTGTTGGGAAGCTTATGCTTCTGCTACGGCGCTAATTCGTCAGACGAAACGTGCTATGAACGAAGATAAAACTTCAAAAATGTGGGATATTGTCGGCGGAGATATCAACGCAGTTAACGGAAAAACTGCATTTGATGGTATGAGAGCCGGCGATGAAACCGCAAAAAAAGTTTGTGATAAATACATTGAATACGTTGCTTGCGGTATTGTTGACGTAATCAACATTTTCCAACCTGAATTTGTTTGTATTGGCGGCGGTATTTCCAAAGAAAACGAAACACTACTCGCCCCTATCAAAAAATACGCAGATGAATTCAGATTTGGTAAAAAAGCTAAGAAGTTAACTGAAATTAAAATCGCTGAACTTGGTAATGATGCAGGAATCATTGGCGCAGCATTCCTTGGCATAAATAAATAATTGGAGTAACTAGTTGGATAAATATATTGTTTTTGAAGATTTTTTAAAAAAGATTGAAGCAGATTATAGCAAAGACGAAGATTTAAAACTTCATAACACGTTCAAAATTGGTGGAATTGCAAAATTCTT
>JAZRSP010000047.1:0-1706 GCA_045651565.1 Victivallaceae bacterium
ATTGCTGCCGATGCAATCAATAATTTGTCCGATGCCGGCAGTGCAATTGTTACAATTCTCGGCTTCAAAATTTCTGCCAAGCCTGCTGATAGCGGACACCCCTTCGGCCATGGCAGAGTTGAATATATTGCAGGAGTGGTGGTTTCGGTGATAATTATTGCTATGGGTACAGATTTTCTGAAAGAATCTGTTGTTAGAATTTTTAAGCCGGCTTCGGTTGATATGGATTGGGTGCTTTTCGGATTCGTGGCAAGTTCAGTTTTGTTCAAAGGGTGGTTGTTTTTCTTTTTCCGTCATGTTGGGAAAAAGATTAATTCGCAGGCGGTAATTGCGGCGGCAGTAGACAGTTTGAGTGATATGGCAGGAACTTCGGTGGTTTTGCTTGCGGTTTTGTGTGAAAAGTTTTTCGGTTTATCATTGGATGGCTATGCCGGAACTCTGGTGGCGGTTCTGGTGCTTGTCGGCGGGGTAAAGGTTTTACTTGAAACCATTAATCCCTTGCTTGGCGAACCGCCGACAAGAGAGTTTGTTGAAGAGTTGAGAGATCGGTTGCTTCAATGTGATGGAATTAATGGAGTTCACGATATAATTATCCACAATTACGGGCCGAATCAGTATTTTGCAACTGCCCATGCCGAGGTGAATAGACAAGATGATGTTTTGGCGGTGCATGACCTTTTGGAGAGTGCAGAAGTTGAAATCGGTAAGGTAATGCCGGTACATCTTCTGCTGCATTGCGACCCGTATAATACGGTTGACCCGGAGGTTAGTGACTGGCGTGTCAAGTTGGAGAAAACCGTTGCCGCATTTGACCAGAAGTTCAGAGTTTACGATTTCCGATTACTTAAAAATACCGACGAATATATTTTGCAATTTCACATGCTTGTTCCGAGAAATTACAATATGAGTTACGATGAGGTTAATCGAAAATTGACTGAATCAATGACCGAAAAGTATCCGCAAGCAATTAAACTTAAAATCGAATTTATCAATTCTTATATCTAATGCTTGCTTGATAGAGCAGGGGGCGAGGCACAAAAAGTAATTGTAGTTTTTTGGGAAATTATCTGCTTTGGTCGGCATTTTTCCAAGCCTTGCGGCAGTCGGTTTGCATTTGTCCATTGGTGAAAAAGGTACTGACGGTATATAATTCATTCGGAGTTGCCGAATTTTGGCGTCTGGCAATTGAGTTGTCAGCATAAAGGATATTTACATCTTCGAAGTTGTGGGCAATTATCGGTGAAGAACTTATGCAGCAAAAATCCATAACTATCGCCTTTAAATTATTGGTGTCTGCACTTAATTGTCTGGAAAAATCCGCATCATCATAACGGTAAAAGTATGCGATTTGGCAGACAGGTTTATTCTGCCAATTAAGTCTGACTGTTTGGGGCGTGCTGCGATTATTTAGCGGACAACCGTAATTTTCTGCAACGGTTCCGTATTGGTCGATAATTCTTCCAAGTCCGATTGGATTATTTCCCATTTTTACAACCATTGAGCTTCCGTTAAGATCGTTTGTCAGAGCAGGGATATAGTCATTATTATCCGATGAATAGAGATGAATTGCCATGCCGATTTGATGTAAATTATTCATGCACAAACTTTTTAGCGCATGGGTACGGGTTTTGCCGATTGCAGAGAGCAACAAGGAACTTAATAGAGCAATTATTCCAAGCGATATTAATAATTCAATAAGAGTAAAT
>JAZRSP010000048.1:0-5974 GCA_045651565.1 Victivallaceae bacterium
GGAGTATGACCGAGTGCTTCGCCGTTCATATCCGGAAACTCCGCCGAGAATTACCGAGTTTAAAGACCCGGTTTTGAGTGCCAAAGAAAAGTTGCTTTATAATTTAAGAAAGTTTATGTTTCATGCGACTTGTGAACAAAACGCCCAGAATCGCCGTTTTTGGAAAATTCTGCTGGCGAAGTGCCGTTCATGCAGAAATTGCCGCTTGCCTCATACATTTTATGTCTGCCCGGAGCATTGTCCGAAAAAGTCTGCAAATGGGCCTTGTGGTGGAGTTAAAGCGAATGGTGATTGTGAGCTTGGAAATTTTGAATGTATCCATTCTTATATGATGAGATTGGCTTTGTGGAAAAAAGAAATTAACACTTTGGAAGATGATTATTTGCCGATAGAGGGCATAGATCTGCAAGGAGATAATAAATAAATGATGAAACAATTAATTTTAGGTTACATGGGCAATAATTGCTATCTTGTATCTTCAAAGGACGGCAAAAAACTTTATGTTGTCGATCCTGCGACTGATACAAAGAAAATTATTGAGTGTGCCGAACACCATTTTGAGTTCGAAGAAGTGGTGATTCTGCTTACTCATGCTCATGCTGATCATATTGGCGCAGTTAAGGAGTTGAGCGAGCATTTTTGCGTGCAAAGTATTATGCTTGATCAAGCCGATGTGCCGATTTATGAGAATGTGGAAAACTGTATCCCGCCGTGGTTTCCGCCGCAAAAGAATTTGCCGGAAACTGTTGAGCCGTATGATACAGAGGATTTCCAGGTTATCAAAACGCCGGGACATACTCGGGGAGGGGTATGTTATTATTTTAGAGACAATAACATGTTATTTAGCGGAGATACGCTTTTCTGCCGTTCGGTTGGGAGAACCGATTTACCGGGAGGAGATGCTTTGATGCTGAATAAATCAATTCGAGAAAAACTCTTTACGCTGCCTGCGGAAACAATTGTTTACCCCGGACACGAGGAGAGTACAACTATTGGTGATGAAATAAAATATAACCCATATGTATAAAAAAGAAAGTAGGAAAGTATGACAACATTGTATGTGGTATTGTTTATTGTAGGTGGAATTATCGGCTTATTGTTTTTGATGCTGGCTGCGTTTTTCCTGTTCCCGTATCAATTTTTAAAATTTATAACCACGATTTTGCGGTACACAATTTATCGCGCGGATTTGATTCAAAAAACTCAAATCCCGGCTAAAGGACCGGTTTTATTGGCGTCAAATCACGTTTCTCCGTTTGATGCGCTGATTATCATGATGCTGACCAAAAGAAAAATTCACTTTTTGATGCATCGCCGATTCTATGATTCAAAATATTTCAACTGGATGTTCCGTAAGTGCGGAGTTATCCCGGTTCCGCCGTCAACACATATTAAAAAGATGCAGGAGTTATTGGAAAATGTTAAAAATATGCTCCGAAACGGCGAAATTGTTTGTGTATTCCCGGAGGGCGGTGTTTCTGAAAACGGACTGATTTCAAACTTCAAAAACGGTATCTTCCAGATGATTCCGGAGGATGTCGATGTGCCGGTTATCCCGATTCGTATGGGTATGCTCAAAGGTAGTTTGTTTACCATTTATAACGGCAGAATCAAATACATGGGTAAGCGTTCATTGCCGATGCCGATTTGTGTTTATGTCGGAGAGCCTTTGCCCCACAATATCAGTTCATTTGATTTGCGTCAAACCATTTCAGAGATGGGAGCAGAAATTGAAATGCGTCCGGCAAAAGGTGAAAAAGTTCTTCACTATACTTTCCTTTCCAGAGCGAAAAAACACTTTTTCCAGAAAAGTTATTATGATTACGGCGCAAAAGACGGCACTACAAACTTCGCATTGCTGCTTAAATCACTTATTATCTCTAAACTTATTCGTAGACTTCCTAGTTATAACGATAGTGATCTTGTCGGTGTGCTTTTGCCGAACTGCGTGAATCATGCCGCAGTGCTTTTCGGTATCCTTTTTGCGGACAAAACTCCTGCAATTTTGAACTTTTCAAGCGGTGAAGAAACTATCAACAAGGTTGTTGAATTTTCTAATATCAAAACTATTTTGACCAGCAGAAAGTTTATCAGCAAAATTAAACTTCCCGAAAATGACAAGATGCTTTTCCTGGAAGATGTCGTTCCGCAAGTTACAAAGGGTATGAAAATTGCCACATTGCTTGATGTGCTCTTGCTCCCGAGTTATTTCCTTATGAAAAAATACGCACCCAAAAATATGCATAATTTGGACAATAATTTGGTAGTGCTTTATTCCAGCGGTTCAACCGGTATGCCGAAAGGTGTTATGCTTACTCACCGTAACTTGCAGTCAAATATTTACTCATTCGGCCGTACTATCAACTGGACTGATAAAGACGTCCTCGTCGGTAATTTGCCGATGTTCCATGCGTACGGTTTCTGTGTATGTTTTACTTTCTCTGCGGTACATGGTATCAAGGTTGTTTACCTTTTGAGTCCCTTGGATAATCAGGCTCTCTGCAACTGTGTGGAAGAACACAAGTGTACTATCCTCACTGCAACTCCGACTTTCCTCCAAAACTATATGAGAAAGTACAAAAAAGGTCAGTTCGATTCATTGCGTTTGGTTGTTACCGGTGCAGAAAAGCTGCGCCATGACATCTCAACTAAATTCCATGAAATGACCGGTTTGGAAATTACAGAAGGTTTCGGTTGTACCGAGTTGTCGCCGATTGTTTCAATCAACCTTTCGCAGTCTTTCTTCCGCTTGGGCAAAGAATATGGCCGCAAAGGCAGTATCGGTGCGGCTCTGCCGGGTATCCATGTAAAAATTGTTGACCCTGATACTTTCGAACCCTTGCCGCCGGATACTCCCGGTGTGATGTTGGTAAAAGCCCCGTCAGTTATGAAAGGCTATTTGAATGACCCGGAAAATACCGCCAAAGTTCTTCGTGACGGTTATTACATTACCGGAGATATTGCAACCATGAGTCATGAGGGTTATATTACTATTACCGGTCGTCTTTCACGATTCAGCAAGATTGCAGGAGAAATGGTTCCGCATGAACTTGTTGAAATGTCTATCAATGAAGTTTTGCAATCTGAAACCAAGGTGATTGCAGTTACAGGTAAGAGCGATCCCAAGCGTGGTGAAAAGTTGATTGTATTCTATACAACCGACGATTTGGATCCTGAAAAAATGGTTGAAGCTCTTCGTGAGAAAAACTTGCCGAATCTTTGGATTCCAAAAGCAGACGATTTCGTGAAACTTGATGCGATTCCGCTTCTCGGTTCGGGAAAGGTCGACTTGCAGGGTATTAAACGAATGGCGGAAAACCTCTAAAACGGTTTGCAAGTTATTTTAGGAATTTCATAATATGAAAATTGCTCATTTCTCCGATCCCCATGCCGGAATGAAATGTCCGGATTGGACTGCGTGGTTTGATAAACGCTGGGTCGGGTTGTTTAATTACCGTTTCCGCCGTTGTTTTCAGCATGACTTGGAAGAATTAAAGTCTGCCATCGAATATATTATTGATAATAAATTCGATGTGGCTGTCTGTACAGGCGACTTGACTACAACCGGACAGAAACATGAATTTGATTTGGTAAAAAGTTACTTGAAGCCTTTGCGTGATTCCAATATTCCAATAATTTATACTCCCGGTAATCACGATTGCTATGTCAAGCGTAAATCTTGTGTAGCAGCGGTCAATGAGATGGTTGAGTATTTGAGCAAAGGCGAGTATAAATTCCAAGATATGCCGTTTTGTCGAGAATACAGAGGAGTTGATTTTATTGTCTTAAATTGCAGTTATCCCTCAAATTTGCTTTGTTCATGGGGGTTTTTGAAAAAACAGGACAGTTTGGTTATTGAAAAAATCTGCAATGAAGAAAAAAAGCGTCCGAGAGTTCTGGTAAATCATTATCCGATTATCGAAGATCATCCGATTTTACGGCTTCGCCACAGTCTTTTGGGGCAGAAAAAGGTAAAGGAACTTCTGCAATCAGGGGTAATTGATTTGTCACTTTGCGGTCATATTCATAAGCAGTATTCTAAATGTAACAGTGAAGGCAGAGGAGAATATTGTTCTGGTTCAGTTACAAAAAATGGAATTATGACAGAAATTAATTACGACGAAGCAACAAATAAATTTGATTTTAAAATAATAAATTTAAAAAATGGAGAGAATTTATTATGACTGCATTAGGAGATTTTTGGGTATCGTTTGCTTTGATAGCCAATGTTGCAGTAACTCTTATTTGCGTTATTTATGGTTTAATAAATTGGAATAAGGGGGATAATTAAAATGGATTTAGCAACATTAATTATTGTTCTTGTTTTCTTTTTGGGTGCAATTGGTTATTTCGGTTATTTGGGGTACAAAAAGACCACTAATCAGAATGATTATCTGGTTGCAGGTCGTTCGACACATCCTTTTGTTATGGCAATGAGTTATGGGGCTGCTTTTATCAGTACATCGGCGATTGTCGGGTTCGGCGGGGTTGCCGGACTTTTCGGGTTGGGTTTGATGTATCTGCCGCTGATGAATATCGGAATTGGAGTGCTTGCAGCATTTTTGATTTTCGGAATCAGAACGAGACGAATGGGGCAGAATCTTAATGCGAGAACTTTCCCGGAATTGCTTGGAAATCGTTTTAAATCGAATAATTTAAAAATTGTTTGTGCTGCAATCATCTTTCTTTTCATGCCGTTATATTCAAGTGTGGTGCTAATTGGCGGAGCGAGATTTCTGCAAGAAGTCATGAGTGTAGAGTATGAAATTGCACTGTTGATTTTTGCCGGAGTAGTGGCAGTTTATGTTATTTTTGGCGGTCTTAAAGGGGTGATGATGATTGACGCCTTTATGGGCAGTATCATGCTTGGCGGAATGATTTTTCTTTTGGCCATGACCTATATTAAACTTGGCGGAGTGCTTGAAGCTCATCAGAATTTGACAGATATGGCGAATTTAGTTCCTGCTTCATTGCAGTCAAAAGGGCATATCGGTTGGAGTTGTATGCCGAAATTCAATAGTGAATGGTGGTGGACATTGGTTTCAAGTCTGATGCTTGGTGTCGGACTCGGAGCTTTGGCTCAACCGCAGTTGGCAGTACGATTCATGACTGTAAAAAGTACCAAAGAACTTAATCGCGGAATTTTGGTAGGATCAGTTTTTATTCTTTTTACTGCTGGAACAGCCTATATCGTCGGGGCTTTGTCGAATGTATATTTTCTTAAAACTACTGGAAAAATTGCTATTGATGCAGCTAATGGTAATAGCGACCTCATAATTCCATTGTTTATTAATCAGGCGATGCCGAAGTTTTTTGTGTATATTTTTGCTTTGACCTTGCTTTCAGCGGCAATGTCGACATTGAGTTCACTTTTCCATGTAACCGGAAGTGCGTTAGGGCATGACTTTTTCCGTAATATTTATAATAAAAGATCTGACAATTTATTGATGAGTCGAGTTGGAATTTGTATTGGAATTGTAGTGAGTGTGATTTTGGCATTTATTCTGCCGATAGGAATTGTGGCGAGGGGAACTTCAATATTTTTCGGGGTCTGTGCGGCGGCATTTATGCCGAGTTACTTTGCTGCAATCTATTGGCGAAAAGCGACCAAGGCAGGAGTTTGGGCAAGTATTTTAACCGGAGTGATTGTAAGTTTGTTCGGCTTGCTTTTTCTGCATGAAAAGGAATCTGCTGGATTGGGAATTTGCAAAGCAGTTTTTGGAAAAGATTGTTTGATAGAAACTTTTCCATGGCCTTATGTAGATACTTTTGTCTATGCTTTGCCGATTTCAGCGATTGTTTTGGTTGTAATAAGTTTGCTTACCCCGCAACTTAATACCCCACATATCCGTCGTTGTTTCAAAAAGTAATATGAAAAATAAAAAAGGGCGTTATTTAAACGCCCTTTTTTTTGTGTTGGTTATTCACCAATAATTTTTATTAAAACTCTTTTGGTTCTTTTTCCGTCAAATTC
>JAZRSP010000049.1:0-2660 GCA_045651565.1 Victivallaceae bacterium
CACCAATGAACGGAGTTGTCAGATCATTTGAATCAGGCAGCGGCGTACCAGTTTCTGAAAAGAAAACGTGCTTGGCAAGATCGGCGAACTTGATTTCAGAAAACACATTGCCGAACTCATCAAAAAGCGGACTTCCCAAACTGTAATAGCGGAAGCCACCGCCGCCATGCCAATTTTGTTCTTTTGAGATACCACCTTGCTCACCATCAATAACTTTATTCAAGCGAAGCGAACAGTGCGTTTCACAATGACTTCCCATCTCAATTCCAATATAACGACGCCCCATTTTGTGGGCAACCGCACAAGTTGTTCCTGAACCGAGGTAAGAGTCCATGACAATATCCCCCGGTTGTGTTGCAATATGAATGATACGTTCAATCAAACGTTCTGGTTTTGGCGTATCGAATGGATTATCAGCACCGAAAAGTGCATATATTTCTTTTTTTGCTTCATCGGTGTGACCGACTTCTTCATGATTCCACCAAGTCCACGGCACAAGCCCCTCTGCTTCCGATAAAAACATTTTTCTTCTGGGAACACCAGTTCCATCTGTTCCAAATGTAATTCGATTGTCAGCTAATTCTTTTTGAAATACAGATTCTATCACTTTCCAACAATTCCCCGGTGGAGGAACATGAACAGTGCCATTTGGAGCAGTAATTTCATACATTTGATTAGGGCGATAACCTTGGGCTAACAAAGAAACAGATTGCCATAAACCGCGTGGATCTTTATCTGGATTTTTATATATTTTCTTCTGCTTCTCCCCCAATGGTAACTTATTGCGAGTTTCCTTGAAAGCCTCAATATTCTTCGCATAAATCAACACATATTCATGTGCATCGCCAATGGCTTCCCGGTTCTCTCGAGAATAACGCTTTTGCCAAATATTGGATGCAACAAAACAATTGCGCCCAAAAATTTCATCCAGTAATATGCGTAATGCTCCGACTTCGTTATCATCAATGGAAACCCAAATAGAACCATCTTCACGCAGAAATTCCCATAAAAGTTTCAATCTGGGATACATCATACAGAGCCATTTGTCATGGCGTGAGAGGTCTTCAGCTTCTTTGCCGACAACATTGCCGAGCCATTCTTTGATTTCAGGAGAGCTCACATTGTCGTTGTATATCCACCCTTCGTTGCCTGTGTTGTAAGGAGGATCAATGTAGATGCACTTGACTTTGCCCGCATAGTACGGCAGGAGAGATTTCAACGCAATAAGGTTATCGCCCTGAATAAGCATATTTCCCGAATCCTTGTCGCCGTAGGACAATTCAGGAACTTCATTCAGCAAGTGAAACGGCACTTGCTTATCGTGATTTATCACAGCTTTTTTGCCAATCCAGTCAAGCGTCGGCATATCGCCTCCCTGTCAACTTGAAAATACTCAATAACTACAACCGTGCTTCTGCACAAATATACAAACGCAGTAATATATCACGCCGAAGATGTTTTTTCAATCTGGGATTCAATTTTTTGTCAACCTATGGTTGACATTGAGGTATAAATAGCTGAACAAAAAGTAACATAATCAAATTTTTGCCTGAATTTCAGGAATCAAACCTGCATCCATTTGAGTAAGACCAAAGCACTCTTAAATTCAATTCCCGCAAGAACTTTCAAACGAATACAGTATTACAGGGACTTTTTTGCTGGGATATTTATCAGTTGGAACTATTTTTCAGTGTTTTTGTTGCAAAATTTTTGATCGCAGTAAAGAAAGATGATATTTGATTTTTTCTTTGCTTAATTTCACAGACAAAAAATTCATCAATGTTTTTACGGAAACTTTCATGTTCTTGGGTGGAGATATCAAAATAAACCGTTCTTGAATACTCATTATCAAGGCTGTCTGTAACTATAACATCTAAAGTGTAAGCTCCTGCTTTCCAGAAAAAATCTTCACTGAGTTCATTTTTCAAAGAGGCTATTTCTGTAGAATCTGATAATTCCCGAACAAGCTCTTTTGTTTCTTGTGATAAATCCAATGTATTGACTCTATTTATTATGTTGTTTGTCAAGTGTTGCAATTTTTCATTTCTTTGATTGTCTACATCTGAAAACTCTATTTTCAGAGTTCGTATGTCATCCTGAAGGATACGTTCAGGAGCAGCTTGCGAAAATGATTCCAACGACATACTTCCAAAATTTTGAGTAAACAATGGAAGAAGCGCTGACCAATTAAGAATTCGAGTGTCGCCTGATTTACAGTTTTTTACTTCAACAGCAACATTTTTTATTGTCATCGCATCATTAGGAGGTTGAAGTGTAACAGAAAGGCGAAGATATGAGCCAGCACGATTAAAAAACAATATAAGATTGTCAATGGCAATAAAATTTAACTTATAACGGAAAAATTTTTTCTTAAACCACTTCCTGATTTCAGGCTGTAAAAATGAAGTTATCAAGCTTATAATAGAAACCAGAAGAGCAATTATTGCAACAGTTATTTCCATTTTGAAAAATCCTTATTTTTTAAGTCCGTACATACCAGCCGCCGGTTCGCTTTGAACCGCGGTACTCTATTTTTTCATCGTCGGTCAGGCGTCTGACGATACGATCGATCGTTCGCAGAGAAATACCGGTGATTGCCCGCAAACGATCCCGTTTAATTCCAGGATTTTTTTCGATGGCATCCAATATTTTTATCTCGC
>JAZRSP010000050.1:0-3314 GCA_045651565.1 Victivallaceae bacterium
AGAACCTCCTTTTGTATGAGCTGTACAACATTTTCCGGAAGCGGTACATACTGCAGACGTTTTGCGGCAGTTGCTCCGGATGTTAAGCACCAGTTGAAGTATTTGAAAAGTTCAGCTTTACGATCAGCTGCGAGATCTTTGTGGAAGAGAATGTAGGTCACACCAAGTATGGGATAACTTTTTTCGCCATCCTGATCAGTCAGCACCATGTAGTAGCCGGAAGCATTTTTCCAGTCAGCTGCAGCAGCTCCAGCTGTGAAGTTATCAACTGTCGGGGCGATGAAATTGCCTGCTTTGTTTTCAAGCTGTGCCATTGCAAGTTTGGCTTCCACAGCATAAGTGTATTCGGTATAGCCGATCGCTCCTTTGATCTTGGCTACATTGTTGCAGACACCGGGATTCTTTTGCCCGCCGATACCTACAGGCCATTTTACGGAAGAACCACAACCTGCAACACGTTTCCAATCTGCAGAGATTTTGCTTAAATAATTGGTGAATATGAAGCTTGTTCCGCTGGCATCTGCTCTGCGGACAACCGTGATGGCAAGATCCGGCAATCCGGGGTTGTCTTTCAGGAGTCTGGGGTCGTTCCATTTCGTAATTTTGCCGAGAAAAATATCAGCAAGGTTGGAACGGCTCAATTTCAACTGATTATTATTAACGCCGGGAATATTGACGATGACCACCACTCCGCCTGTAAGCATGGGGAATTGAACAAGTCCCGCTTTATTCTGTTCTTCCAGAGTAAGCGGATTATCGGAACCTGCAAAATCCACTGTTCCGGCTTTGATCTGATTGATGCCTGCTCCTGACCCAAGACTCTGATAGTTGACCTGAACAGCGGGATTGGTCTGACTGTAAGAGTGTGTCCAATTCTGATAGACCGGGGCGGGAAAACTTGCACCGGCTCCATTGAGAGTTACTTTGTTGTTCTCTGAACATCCGGCAACCGCCAATACTGCCGCGGCAGCCATGGCAAGATTTGTGATTTTTTTCATTTTCTTTTTTCCTTTCTTGGGGTTACAATGCATAAGATACATTTCCTTTATGCATAGTTTGTGAGAGAATTGTTAGTTTTGTGTTAAGATTACTTTTTTTCAGGATCGATCAAGAGTTGACTATATCCGTAAGCGTGTTTGAATTCCATTGCAGGAGGAGTTACTTCGGTCTCCGGAAGAACGATTTCGCAATCGGCAACTACGATAAGCTGTGTCTTTTTCAAAGATTCCCGCTCAGTGGAGAACACCCATCCCAAAAGCGGAATATCTTTCAGAAGCGGCACACCGCCATTGGTACGCACAAGCTCGGTTTTTTCAATACCGCCAAGATAAAACCGTTTTTTGTTATTGGTGATTGTCACCCGTTGAGTTGTGCTGAAATCACTGTTGCGGATCGAGCCGTCAGAATTATATCCCAGCATACTGCGGGTGTTTACGGAAAGATTCAGCACCGAGGCTTTGCTACCTACTTCTGGAGTAACTGAAAGTTCAAACTTGAATTTTTCATTACCACTTTTTACATTGACTGCATTGCCATGTTCTGCTTCACCTTCGCGCGAAGGGATTTTTTCCATTGCAGCATAAAGTGCACCGCTTTTGCGGGTGAATTTTCCGGTTTCTCCGCTCTCAATAGTAATTGATCCGGTGCTTACGACCTGCGCATTCCCTTTGGAAACCAGAAAATCCAGAAACTTGGTGTTCCATTTGGGATTGAAGTTAAAGTAATCGGTATTGACCGTACCATTGGCGGAAACGGCGGTAAGAACATCTTTGATATTGTAATTTCTCGAAAGATTGGCTCCGGTTTGCAAAAGATGCACGCCGTTATTATTTTTCCAACTCTGAAAATCCACTCCAAGCATACCGTCGTTTTCGCTTTCAAGTTCATACACGGTACAACTGACTTTGATTTGAGCATGTGGTTTATCGTAGAGTTTTAGCATCTTTTCAATGTGCGGTTTGGAATAAAGTGCCGTATTGAAAAAGAGAGCATTCAAGTCACCGTCAACTTCAATCTTGTCCTTGCCGCCGATAAGTTCGGTTGTGTCATTGGAAACATTTGCCCCAACACTCTTGATCAAACTCTGCAATTCAGACGCACTGCGGTAAAGCGGATAATAGATAAATTTCGGCTGACCGGAAGAGTTTTTGATTCCCGGCTGATCCAGACGGGCAACCAGTTCATCGATCCCCATGCCGGACGGCGAATTTTTGAAGCGGTATTCTTCAGCAAAAATAATCAGCATTTCAGTTCCGTCAGCAAAACGGACGCACTCCACTCCGCAAGGGACAAAGATTTTCTGTGTTTTTGCCTTGTTATCCTTGCTGTAAACATTGTAGAAATCGGTATTGCTTCTGCCTGCAGCATTGTTGTAATCCACCCGGGCGGACTGTACCATTTCCCGCAAATAAGGTCGGATGGAGTTGGCATCGGCGTGCTTTAAGACATAAGTTTTGGTAATGATTTTGGGGTCGTTGGTGTCACGGACAAAGTGAACGGTTTCAGCTCCGTCCTTGATGTTAAGCCGCAACTGAGCCTGTACAGTGCTGTTGCCATAGGCGGGATTTGCATTGCCGGTCGGCTGCTGATTGGCAAAGATGGATACGGCGGTCAAAGAAAGAAGAGTTCCGAATAAAAGTTTATTATTCATGAGCGTATAGTCCTTATTTTACGATTTTCTCAACTTGTGCAACCTTTCCAGCCAATGCGGAGCTTTCTTCATCGGCATTAGCAAGAACGGGATTAACGGCTACCAGATAATAGACATTTTCCTTGTTGGTTGTAGTCGTTCCGAAGATATATTTCAATACCGGGACTTCGCAGAGGAACGGTACACCGATCGTCTGTTCAACGTCAAGAGTGCTTTCGTAACGAGTCAGCAAATGTTCCTTGCCGGTAATGTAACTTACTTTGCCGGAGGAGCTGTTTTCGTCATAAAGTTCATTGCCGTGATTATCCCGTTCGACAACAGAACGGATGGTAAGATCATATTTGAAGTTGAGTAATGCAGTTTTATTATCCGGCTGTCTGGCGATTACCGGGGATTGGATTTTCAACGTCAGGTGATTATTGGTCGAAGCATTGACAGCGGATGCAAAATCTTCATCTTTGACCAGATTTTGGAAGTTGGGTGCAAAACTGATTTCAGCATCATGGCCGTTGGTCAAGGTAACATTGGCACTGACTGAAACTTTACCGATACCGTTCTGCTGCAGTATTCTCACAAAGGACATATCAAAAGCGGGAGCAAACATAAAAAATCCGTAAGGACCGAAGGTCCCTGGCACAGCATCGCCGGTAATAAAGTTTGCTCC
>JAZRSP010000051.1:0-3796 GCA_045651565.1 Victivallaceae bacterium
GTATCATCGGAAGCCGTTCAATGTTGCCGATTTTGGGCAATGTCATGGTGGAAGCAAAAGATAATAAATTAAGCCTTTGCACAACTGATTTGGAAATCAGAATCACTACCGAAATTGAGTGTGCGGTAATTGAAGAGGGCGAAGTTACCATTCCTGCAAAAAAATTGCTCGCATTGGTTTCCCGTTTCCTCGGCGAAGAAGTTGAATTCACTGTTGATGAAAATCAGCATATCAAAATTGATTGCGGCACAGGACACTTTACTTTGCCTGGTATCTCTGCAAGCGAGTTCCCGACCCAAGACGGTTTCGCAGTTTTGAAAACTATCAAAATTGCCGAATCTGAATTTAAAAGCATGCTTGCTTCAATCTCTTATGCAGTAAGCCAAGATGACAGCAGAAAGGTTTTGACCGGTATTTTGATGTCAACTGCCGACAATGTTTTGACTTTGGTTGCAACCGACGGAAAACGCTTGGCATTGCAGGAAAAAATGATTGAAGATATTTCCGGCAATGACGGCGAATGCGTAGTTCCGCTCAAAGCCGCTAATGAAGTTAAACGCATTATTGACAGCAGTGAAGTTATGGCAATTCTTATCGGCGAAAATTATTGCTGCTTCAAGGGTGCAAATTTTGAACTCACTACCAAGTTGATTGACGGCAAATATCCGAATTTCCGTCAGGTAATTCCAGCGAGTGCTAAACATGTTGTAAATGTTCCGGCTTCAGTTTTGTTGTCAAAAATCGAAATTGTTTCACAGATTCTTTCTGAAAACAGCAGTTCACTTGTCTTGAATTTTGCCGATAACAATTTGGTTATCAAAGGTTCAAGTCCGGAAGTAGGTGAGGGTGCTGATTCTATGGAAATTGAATATGCAGATGAAGAGATGAAAGTCTCTTTCAATCCGGTTTTCCTCGCTGATCCATTGAAAGTTGTCGGCACTGAAAATGTTTGCTTTAAAATGAATGACCCCTTTAACCCCGTTACTATCGAGGGCAAAGAAGGTTTCTTGTGCGTGATCATGCCGATTCGCATGTAATAAAAAGTTAAATTGTATGAGCTGATTATCTAAGGTATAATCGGCTCTTTTTTTCGACTGATTGAAATATTATGCTTAATAAATTATATTTGAAAAATTTTCGCAGTCACGCTGAATTAAAGTTGAAATTCGAGCGTGGAGCAACTGTGCTTGTAGGTGAAAATGGTTGCGGTAAAACGAATATTTTGGAGAGTATTTATTTTTTGAGCTTACTGCGGTCATTCAGAAGTGCTAAAGTAAAAGATTTTGTCAAACTCGGTGAATCGGAATTTTGGATAATGGCGGAAATTTTCGATGCAGAAAATGACGAAAAAAAGATTTTGAAAGTTTCTCAAAGTTCTGACGGAAGCAATCGGAAATTGGTAATTAACAATCAGGATATAACCAAATCAAGTGAGTTTATCAAAACTTTTCGCACAGTGATTTTTGCGCCGGAAGATCGGCAAATTGTAGCATCAACTGCTTCGCATAGAAGACGATATTTTGATATTCTTATCTCTTTGGATAATGCCGAATATTTAAATGCTCTTAAAAATTATAATAATGCTTTGGCAAACCGCAATGCGATTTTGAAAAAAAATCTTTCAGTCAATAATGTCGGAAAAATTTTATATCCTTTCGATGTTATCATGGCGGAAAATGCAATTTTGATTATGAATTATCGCCGGAATTATGCTCAAATTATCGGAGATAAAGTTGCAAAGTTGTGGGGTGAAGAAAATAGTTTCCGCTTGAAATATAATCCAAAAACTCCGGTGGAAAATATTGATGAATTTCTCAAAGTTTTAAACGAAAATTACGAAAA
Organism: Victivallaceae bacterium; assembly: GCA_045651565.1. GTDB lineage: Bacteria > Verrucomicrobiota > Lentisphaeria > Victivallales > Victivallaceae > RGIG5270. The sequence continues at coordinate 1,843 of JAZRSP010000051.1, forward strand.
AGATTTGAGCAAAACTTACACTTCCAATGGTATACAGTTAGATGATTTTGATCTTTATTTAAACGGCAAGCTGCTTCGAACTTTCGGTTCATCAGGTCAAATCAGATTGACTTCGCTTTTTTTGCGAATGGCGGAATTTGAACTTGGCTGCGAGCAGAATAGGGGGGTGATTGCTCTTGTTGATGATGTTAGCGGTGAACTTGATGATGTCAATTACCACAAATTTTTGAATATGCTTCAAAGTGCAGAGCAGTCGATTTTCACCTTTGCCAAATACAGTGATAGTAAATTTTTTGAGAATGCAACGGTTTATAAATTAGATAAATAACATTAGATTCTCAAGATAAAAAAAGAGTGTTTTTTGTCAAAAAAATTTGTATTTTTATATTCTTGATATATAGTAATATTTTGTGAGTTAGTAAAAAATGTGAAAATAGGTAACTGTATGGCAACCAAAGAGATAAGAAAAAAAACAGAGGCACCGTCAGATTTGACTGATAATGTGAGTTTCGGGCAGGCAAATCACTCCATGCCTCACAATATGAAGTGCGAAAAAGCCGTGCTGTCGGCAATGCTTCGTGAACCGAAACCATGTATTGATATAGTTGTTGAGAACTTGGGCAATAACCCCGGTGTTTTTTATTCTCATGTGCATAGAACCATTTACAAAGCAATTTTGGCGTTGCAGGGTAAAGCAGATGGCGAGAATGGTGTAGATGTAATCAGTTTGGCAAATTACTTGCAGAAAAACGGTGAATTAGAGGCAATCGGCGGTGCGTTGTTTTTAGCTGATTTGTACGATGAAGTTGCAACTACTGCCAATTTGGAGGGGTGGTGCAGAATTTTAAAGAACCTCTTTACCGTGCGCAAAATGATTTCAGTTTGCTCTGATTCTTTACAGAAATGCTTTAATGAGGATAGCGAAGTTGATAAACTTTTGGACGAAATCGAAACCGATGTTTACAATATCCGTAATAGTGAACAAAAAAGTTCGATCGTAGAAATTGTTTCTTGCTTGGAAGCTGAATTCAAGTTGCTTGATGCAATTCGTAATAAAAAAATCGAAGTCGGTATCAGCACCGGATATAAGGCAATTGATGACTTGACCGGCGGTTTGAAGAAAGGTGAAATGTTTGTTTTGGCGGCACGACCATCTATCGGAAAAACTGCGATCGCTTTGAATATTGTTCGCAATATGGCTTTGGATGAAAATAAACCCAGAAAAGTGGCATTTTTCAGTTTGGAAATGACCACCAGTCAGATTACTCGCCGTCTGCTCTGCGCAGAAGCAAGAGTATCTGAAACTAGTTTCTGGAAAGGCACATTTGACCCCAATAATATTACTAAACTTACCACTGCAGTTACAGCATACAGCAAATCAAAGATTTTTATTGATGAAACAGGTGGATTGACCATTGCTGAACTTCGTGCGAAGTGCCGACGATTGAAAATGATGGAAAATATTGATGTTATCGTAATTGACTATTTGCAGTTGATGCAGGGTGATAGTAGAATCGACCGTCAACAACAGGTTGCCGCAATTTCAAGCGGTATTAAACAGTTGGCAAAAGACTTGGATATTCCGGTTTTGATTTTGGCACAGTTGAACCGTGAAGTAGATAAAAATGCCACAGGAAATACTAAACCGAAATTGGCACACTTGCGTGAATCCGGAGCAATCGAACAGGATGCCGATATTGTAGCATTCCTCCACCGTGACCGTGAAAAGGCAAAACATTTGGCGGAACATGAATCAACTCCGGCACTTTTTATCGTTGAAAAAAACCGTAACGGCCAAATTGGAGAAATTCCGATGCTTTTCTTCCCGGCAGTTACCAGATTTGAAGTCGCCGCACCCCATGATTTACAAGACGGCCCACCTTCTGGTATATAGTTTTTTTTAGGGAGAACCTAACGCCGCCTTCCCCCTATAACCCCCATCCGCGCAAGGGCA
>JAZRSP010000052.1:0-2724 GCA_045651565.1 Victivallaceae bacterium
CCCACAGCAGAAAAAACAAGACTGATCTCAAACATTATACGGAAACAGGGGAAATTGAATAAATGTTATTTGGACGCCCTGTCGATTTTTCCGGCAGTTTTCTGGTAGTTTGTCCAGATTGCATTCTTTTTATTTTTATCGTTTGAACGCAGAATGTTTATGACTCCGGCAACAGATTTCGGACGGTTTTTAAGCTGAATGACACTTCCGTCGGTAAATCCGGCAAAAACAGGACCGAAAGCGGGTTTTGTCACAAAGAGAGGGAATGCTCCTTTTCCTTTAGCTTTGTTGGCTTCTGTTCCGAACCAGGCAATCGGCAGATTTTTTTCTGAAACGGGCATTTTTATCTGTTTTCCGAAAATATTTGCGGGAATGATCTTCTTTCTGAGAAGCTCATTGATCCCCTGCGCACCGGAAACGGGATAACGTTTTAATTTTGCTTTAAAAATAAGAGCGGAAAAATCTTTGGCGCATTTCATTTTATTCTGAGCCGGAGCCGGAGCTTTTTTCTTTTGTTCCGGCGGCAGAGTCCGGGATTTTTGCGCCTGGGCGGAAACATTGCGCGCACTCTGAAGAGCTTTTCCGTAAATACTTGCGGGAGCCGCTGCCAGCAGAACAGGCATCAGAAACAAAGCGGCGACAGAAGAGATTTTCATTTTCATCATCACACATTTCCTTTTTTTTGTATAAATTTCACAACCTTTTCAAGGCATATATCAAGCATTTCCGTTTGTTCCGGAAGTGCAGTCCTCAACTTTTTAAAGTAATCTCTTTTCAGAAATTCCCGGCATGTCCAACCGTAGTTAAGATCAAATCCCCAGGCAAATTTAGCGGCGATAAAATCCGTTTCCGTCTCAAGATCGGCATTATCAGGAGACTTTTCCGCCATAATTGCTGCAGCGACTTTTTCACTTAATCCCGAAAAATCAGACAACTTATATACAATAGCAGGATTTTCCGGATTTTTCAAGTGATTCAGCAAAATGTTGAATATATCTGTTTTGTGACGATTGTAAAACTAAATGCACGCTCTTTTTGAGAGCAGTGTGCGTTTACTATGACAAACAATAATTGTGCATTTAGTCTGACAAATTGAAATATTTGGTTATAGATGTGCTATCATAAAAGTCATGGTTATTCCCCCTCCCGGGAGGGGGTGCGTTTACTATGACAAATTTTATGGAGGAAACCATGGGACATCTAACCAAAACAGAGCGGCATCGTATTGAGCAACTGCTTCGGCAACAGAAAAATTTTCAAGAGATTGCAATATCGTTGAATCGTCCTCGTTCAACGATATTGCGTGAAGTACTTAAACATCGACAAGAGAGTTTCAAAACGTCACCCCAGCGAATTCCCAATCGCTGTATTAAGCGGCGTAATTGTGAACTTGTTCGCCTTTGTCCAGGGCGTCGTTGCCATCGTAGGTGTAGTGCTTGTGGTAACTGCAATATCGTTTGCAAGGATTTTCAGGAGGAAGTTTGTTCCAAACTACAAAATCCACCATATGTTTGCAATGGTTGTTCTGAAAACTATCGTTGCACTTTAAGGAAGTATTTTTATATCTTTGATGCCGCAGACGATGAGTATCGCAATACTTTGGTAAAGGTTCGACAAGGAATAAACCTGACTGAAGGAGAACGCATTTTACTGGATCAGCAAATCCACGATGGCATTAAAAAAGGACAATCGGTTCATCATATTTTAGCGACTCAAAGAGATTCTTTTACAATTTGCGAGAAAACCGTGTATCGTTATGTCAATGCCGGTGTCATCAGAACAAAACGTGGCGATATGCCCCGTGCTTGCATGATGCGTCCGAGGAAAAGTAAAAACATTGACCACAAAGTTGACACGAAGTGCCGAATTGGGAGAAACTTCAGCGATTTTAAGCAGTTTTGCAGCAGCAATCCGGATATGGCAATAGTTGAAATGGATAGTGTGGTAGGGCGTGTCGGTGGAAAAGTTCTACTTACTTTGCAATTCAATTCCTGTGGTTTTATGTTGGCTTTTATCAGAGAAGCCAACAACTCCCAATCGGTTATAGATATTTTCGACCAGTTGGAAATATCTCTCGGAATATCTGTTTTCCGAAAATTGTTTCCAGTAATTTTAACTGACAATGGCACAGAGTTCTCAAATCCAGCAGCATTGGAAGTCAGTCCATTCTCAAAAGAACAACGAACACAAATTTTTTACTGCGAACCATACGCCTCGTGGCAAAAAGGTCATATTGAGAATAATCATCTGAATTTAAGAAAAATTCTGGAAAAAGGATCCTCTTTTGATAATTTAACTCAACAGGATATTGATCTGGTTGTATCTCATATCAACAGTATTGCAAGAAAAAGTTTGAATGATGTACCGGCAATAACGCTCTTTGAAGCAATCTATGGAAAAGAGGTTCTTAATAAACTCAACATTTCATTGATTCCGGCACAGGAGGTGATTCTGACACCAGAACTTTTGAAGTAAACAATTCCCAAAAATAAAACTCTGTTTTTTCAGCGTGCGTTTAGTATGTCCGAAAAACAACGCTTGCGTAACGCTGCAGGGGCGTATTGTCTTTTTGGGTAATAGTAAACGCACACTGTATGCTCAAGACCAAATCCAAATAGTAGAAAGAAAACTGTCAAAATCGATGTTTGTAATAGTAAACGCACGATTTTCTACACTCAACGTGCATTTACTATTACAAATGTGCGTTTACTTTGTCAATTCACA
>JAZRSP010000053.1:0-1310 GCA_045651565.1 Victivallaceae bacterium
GGTCATTTTTTTATCACGAAGCAGAATCTCTGCCGCAATTAAACGCACTGAATTACTGTAAGACTTGTTGTTTGCAACCATTTGAAGAATAATATAGGTTTGTTCAGAGGCGATATTATTCATAAATCTCAAACCCGATACGCCGCGCATTGCATTATAGTGCGGTCTGGTGCTGTCAATGCAGCCGGTAGTAAGGAAAAGTTCTCTCGCACGATCATCAGTGTCGGGAATCCATGCAGAGAAGTAACGCAAACCGTCGTCGAGATCTTTGTTATTGCGAATGGCAAGCAAAGTTGCTTCGTCTTCGCCTTTTGCCTGCCAACCGAGTTTGCCCAGAGTTTCGATTGCATGGATGCGGTCTTCACTCTCCGGATTAAAGGCAATTTCGTGCAGTTTGAGCAAGCGGTCTTCAACATTGTTGCCGAGGCGGATAAGCACACGGTGACGACCGACCCGATTGAATGGTTCTTCGGGATTTGCTTTTTCGTCAGCGATGAAGAGTGCTTCGATTTCGGCTTTATTGAAATCGACATCAATCATGTGTTCTGCGGCATGAACTCTTGTCCAGAAACCCTCACTTTGCAAACCCTCATTGAGTGCTTCAGCTGGAGTAGGGGGATTGATCATGTAACAACCGCTTAAAAGGGTTGCTGCTGCAACGGCGAAAATAGAATAGAATTTTTTCATAATTAAATTTCCTTTATATTGAGTTCAAATTCTTTACTGCATGAGCAGAAAACTACTTCGATATTATCATTTCTTTTGAAAACCATTCCGATAGTTCCGGGAGTAAATGATTGACAGAGGATATTTCCGATTTTGAGCGAGAAATTATCGTTGATAGAGAAAAATTCATCGCTTCGGAGAATCGGCATTACCGCTCCTGAGTAAGCATTTACTCTATAAACCGTATCGATCGGGTCTTGGGTGAAAATTCGACCATTTTCACCGATAAGAGCGCAATCGACGAGTCGGTTGAAGGTGATTCTCAAAGTTTTGAAACCATTTGCGCTGATAGCATTTTTGATTGAAAAGTTCTCTCCGTTTTTGATTTCAGGAGGAGTTAATAAATCAAATTTGCTCGGCTTGCTGACAAATTGGAGCGGAATTGATTCTTCGCTATTATCCAAATAAATTCCGCAGCATCCGCCACGACTTCCGAAGCCGTTAACCGCAGAAAAGGCGATTACATTTTTGCCCTTTTTGAGCAAAGCAGTATTGATTGTAGCGACATCATCCCAACTGCGTTCAGTTTCATCAAAAACTTTTACGCCATTGATAAATGCCTGCACCTTGTTGCATTCTGCCAT
>JAZRSP010000054.1:0-8080 GCA_045651565.1 Victivallaceae bacterium
ACTCCCTGCCGCAGAAGCTTCGCAGGAAAACGCAGAAGTTGCTAAACCTAAAATCGGTATCTCTAAAAAAGAAGAACCCGCAGCTCCGGTTGCTCCCGAAGCCGCCAAGGAAGATTCTTTGAAAGAACCGGAAAAGAAAGTCGAAGAGCCCCAGGTCAAAATACTTAAAAAAGATACCGTCAATCCGACCAAAAGCAAGGCTTATATGGCAATCATGCTTATTGTATTCCTGTTTATTATCTTCGGAGCGGTGGTATCAGTATTGCAATACTTAAATACCTTTGAGCAAGAAAGAATCATGAAAGGAAAAGTTATCGAAATTCCTTTGGTTGACAATTTTGTTAAAAAATAGTTTTTCATTTTCAAATTATCAAGATGTACAGATTATTTTTCTGTACATCTTTTTTATTTAATTTTAATATGCCGGTTGGGGGAAATGAGTACAGAGTTTAAAGCAGTAATCTATTGTCGGCAAAGTTACACCAGAGATTCAGACAAATTAAGCATTAACGAACAACTAAAAAAAGCATTTGAATATGCAAAAAAATATAATCTGAAAGTAGTAACAACACCATTCATCGATGAAAACACATCATCTGAACTTTACCCATTAACTGATGATGCCAAAATCATCGCCCCCAGAGATAAAACTTTTCTGCAATGGTTTGCTGAATCGCAAAGACATTCGGCACAATTCAACAAAAAACAAATTCCTTACAAAATAAATCTCGGAGCATGCTTCGACTTTATCGAACAAAATGACATAGATTACTTGATTGTATGGAGTTTTGAGCGATTGGGGCGAAGCGAATACAGCAGTTGTCTGCAACCATTTATCACTGATTTTTTGAAATCGCACAATGTAAAATTGATTGAAACCAAGGACGAAAGCGTTACCGACTACAACAATAGCAACAACCAACTGCTCGCTCTTATAAAAAGCCACATCGAATATGAATCGCTGAAAACCAAAAAGAAATCTTCTATAAACATCATTCAAAACCGTATCGCCAATTCAATCTCGGCATCCAATGCTTACGGAGTGATAAAAAAAGGAAAAAATATCCATTTTAACTTGGAAAAAGTCAAGGTTATTCAATATATTTATGAGGCAATTATTACAGGAAAATCCTATGGGGAAATATTGCATAGGTTAAATACCGATTTTCTGCACTTGCGGACGGATGGAGCGAAACAATTTTACATAAGTTCTATTTACAATATTGCAAGCAACCCGACTTACTGCGGACTTATGCAGTACAACGAAGATTCTATCAAAAAATACAAACCAGCCGCAAATATCCCGAAGCCAATTATCAATATCGCTCTATTCTATGCCGTACAGCAAAATATGCAAGTTCGCAAAGAACATAATATTATTCCTATCAATCCATTCGGCAAGCGCAAACAGTTGCCTTTAAGTAAAATTATTTATTGCTCCTGCGGGCAAAAAATGTCCGTCGGTTACGACAGCCACAACCTCGTCTATGATTGCAAAAAATCAAATATCCCCACCGAACAAAGTTGTGGCAAAATACGCATTCGGATGTCTTTGCCTAAACACAAGAACGGTTATTTGGGGTTATATGAATTGCTCAAAAAACTTTTTATCATCTCTTTTCTTGATAATTTACACAATCAGCATTACGCCAATGTGGTGTGCGAAGAAGAAAACCGGTTATTAGTTCAACTGTTTAATCACAAAAAAGAGATGCAGGAGGTCTTTCAAATTTTATCTCAAACCCATAGACTTGATACTTTCAAGGAAAACTTCCTGAAAATGAATAACTATTTAGTGAAATTGGAACAAAAACTGGAAGAAGTACGAAGACAGAAATCGCAAGTTTCCAAAGAATTAGAAGATCAAGCCAATTGTCTTTTACGCAAAATTATCAAAACCCAACAATTTTCAGAAGAAGAATTCTTTAATCTCACCCATAAAACCATAAAAAAAATTATTGTCTTTGACGATAAAATTAATATCTCTCTCAAAGACGGAAATTGTTTTACTCTACCTCGTATTGTCGGCAAAAGAAACCTCAAGTATCTCCCGAATGTCCGAATTGTAACCGAAAATATCCATGAGAAAAAAACTCACTCGTTGTGGGACAAAAAATTCCATATCATCTTCATCGTAAAAACACGACATAAACTTAAAACATTAGTTGACACTCCTCTCTATCGGATCAGTATCAGACAATAAAAAAACATGATTTTCGCACCTATGGATGAAATCCATAGACAAAATAGCTTATTTTAGTAATTTTTTTTATTTTTTTTGATGTTTTTATAGAAAAACCGCTTGATTTTGTTTGAATACATGCTAAAATATTATGTGGCACTTTGTGAAAATTGATTTTGAGGTGAAAAAATGCGGAAAAATTATAAATTTACTTTGACAGAATTATTGGCAGTAATTGCTATTATAGTTATCGTGATTGCGCTCAGCATTACCGGATACAATATGGCAATGAAATCAACCCAGGACACAGCAACCAAGGCGACTATTATGAAAGTCGAATTGGCATTGGCAGACTTGCACAAAAAATACAGTACCTACCCATCAACTGCGACTGATAATTTTTTTACCATCGATTTAACTTCCGGGAATGAGAAAATCAACGACCTCGCCGATGCCGATGCAAAAAATTATGTGAGTAAATTCCTCGATTTGATCGGCTTTGACAGTTTGAACAAAGAAGAAACTGCCGAAGGAAGCAATGTTTTTATCTTGCTTGACGGTTACGGTAATAAATTCAAGTACTTCTGCCCGGGCAGGGTCAATAAAAAATCTTTTGACCTCATCTCCGCAGGCGCAGACGGAAGTTTCTCTGCAAGTGTAGAGGCAGGAACCTACCAATTTAGCGACTTTGATGATGATAATGATGATATTGCAAATTTCATTTTAGATAAATAGAACAAACCGCCTGAAAACAGGCATTAAAAACTCGATGGAGGCAGAATATGAAAAAATTTAACTTTACTTTAACTGAACTTTTAACCGTAATTGCAATTATTGCTATTTTGGCAGGCTTGCTGCTCCCGGCAGTAAATATGGCTCGCAAAAAAGCTCGTGAAACCCAGGCTCGTGCTGATATTCAGGCAATCAAAACTGCAATTATTACCATGAAAACCACTTATGGGAAAATGATGTCCACTTCCACAAATGCGAATTCATTCTATTACAATAATTCAAGTTATCAAAATCCCATCGGCGCAGGTACAGGCGGATTATACTGGGTATATTTCGGCGGTATTGACCCGGTAAATTATAAAGACACTAACGACCTCAAAGGTAGTAATGCAGAAAAAAAAGCCCAAGCCCAAGCATATTATGGCTTTATGCGTGAATTAATTGGGTTAAACGGTGGAAATATTTTAAACAAGAAACGAAATAGTTTTTTAAGTCTTCCTGCGGGGTATGACATGTCAGCAACTTCTGCAAGCGAGATTGAAAAATTAAATCAGAAATTGATGCTTGATCCATGGGGAAAACAATATATAATTATCATGTATGACTATGCAAATGCAAACACAACAGAAAAACGGTTCCCCCGCATTCCAATTCCTTTCTCTGATCCTGATGGGGACGATAATGATGATCCTAATAACGATAGAAAAAATGGTGATTTATTCATTTTATCATCAGGTGCTGATGGAACTTTTTATCGCTACAATTGGATTGGTTCTGCAAAAAGCAGCGGCAGTTACAACAAAGACAATATTATCAGCTGGAAAGAATAATTTTTTAAAGTTTGAGGTGGCTTAAATGAAAAACTGCCGAAAAAAATATAAGTTTACTTTAATCGAAATGCTGGCGGTACTCGCGATTGTCGTGATACTTTTGACCGTGGCAGTACCCGGTTTCATGAAAGCAATGCAGGGCGATGTCAATGTCCGTGCCGGACGAATTTTAAGTTCGGCAATTTTAAAGGCTCGTGCCGAAGCAACCGTCAGCAGAAAAACCGTCTATTTAATTTTCTATCCGACCGATGATTCTCTTCCGCAACAGTATATCGGAATTAAAGTCGGGGACGAAGAAACTGCCGAATGGTATGAACTCCCCAAAGATGTCAAACTTGCTTATGTATCAACCGACAGTTGCGGCGAACCGAATTTCGCACTCCCGAACAGCAATCCGTGGAAAGATGCTCTGGATAATCCCGCCAGCTTTGTCAAATGGAAGAACGATCAATTTTTGGCGGCAAACAAGTGCAAATATATCTCTTTTGCCAAAGACGGCAGGATGACACCTTATAACAATATCTATTTCGTCATTACCGACAAAGAAGTCGGCGACTTGGAGAGTGCGGTGAAACTTGAATTAAACAAATTTACCGGAGATGTAAAATGGCTGAAACAAGAAGATTAATAAAATTTAAATTCAATATGGTTGAAATGGCTGTGGCGATTGCAGTTGTTGCTTTCGGCGTAGCGGCAATGATGGGGGTTTTCCCGACTATTTTGAAGCAGGGCAAACGAGCCACCGAAGAAAATCATCTCCCTGATGTCGTTTCAATGGTAAAAGGCATTATTGATTATGAATACAATTCTGCCGCTGATTGGAATACTTTTACGGCTAAATTTGCAGAAGACTTTGAGGATCGTAACGGTGATATGGATATTATGGATGATTCAAATATCACCAAAAACACCGACTATCTGCCGTTTGTGATCAACTGTACCGAGAACAATTCTATGGCAAGCAAAATCAACTTGACCAAGCGAATGAGATTGGATTACTATCGGGGAAAATACACCGAGAGCGACGAGGAAAACCTTCAAGTTATTTCAAGTTACGACATTGATATTAAAAAACAACCGATTCCGAGTTTGAATTCTGACGGAACATACTTCAAAAACAACTCCGCCTCACCATCTTATGATCCGGGCGTAACAATTGTGATAAAAGTTTCCACCCCCGCAGGTTTGGAAGATCAGGAAGCAGTCTATTTCCAATACGACTATTACCCGAAAGAATAAAAAGGGAGTCAACAATATGAACAAAGCAAAAAAATACAATTTCAGTTTGATAGAATTGCTGGCATCAATTGCGATTTTTGCAATTTTAATGGTCGTGGTAATGAATATGTTCAGCGGAGCAACAAACTTATTGAGCAACAATGCCTCTAATACAAAAATGAGTGCCGCCGCCCAGACCGCATTTGACTATCTTGAAGAACGCATTATCAATTGCGATCCTGATACTTTGACTGACAATTTCAGCGCAAATGAAGTGATTCAACCGCTTGCAACTACTGCCGATGCGCTGAACTTCATGACCTCTGTCAATATCAGCGAAGGTTTAGAGTTAAAACACCGAAGATACGGTGAATTTTTCATCGGTTTGGAACGCGGTTATACGCATGGCAGTCACAACCACAGCAAAGATTGGGCGTTAAAAATTCAGTTTATAACCGAAGGCGAAGGATACGAAGAAGATTTTACCACTTTATTGGATAATGTCACCAATTTTACTGTAACTGCATACGATGTGGACATGAATAAAACAAAAACCGCTCCCAAGTATATCAAAATTGATATTGAAATGTTGCCGGAAGGGGATTTTGAAGTGTGGTACGCTGACGGACATGATAAAGATAGCGACTTTTACAAGGAAAAAGTGTTTGTCTATACCAGAATTATCACACTGCCGTAGAGAAATTAAGAATTAAGAATGCAGAATTAAGAATTATGGGTGGTGTTGAGTGATTTTTAATCACTCAACCATAAAAAATAAATATGGCATTACAAGGTAATATAATTGTTTGCAAAAGTAAAAAATTTGCATTGCAGATTATTGATTTATATAAATTTTTATGCTTTACAAAACATGAAAATATCATGTCCAAGCAATTATTGCGTAGTGGCACCAGCATTGGCGCTAATATAAAAGAAGCAATCAGAGGACAAAGCAAACTTGATTTTTATGCAAAACTGGCAATTTCCTTAAAAGAAGCAAGCGAGACTGAATATTGGCTTGAGCTTCTACATGAAAGTGATTATATTTCAGAAGAAAAGTTTAAGGAAGTATATACTATAAATCAAGAATTAATTGCTATTTTAGTTGCAATATTGAAAAATAAAGATAATACACAAAAAAAGAGGTGGGGAGAATAATTCTCCACCAAACCACAATTCTTAATTATGAATTCTTAATTATGAATTTAAAATTCCGGAGGGATGAAAATGAAAAATACAAGAATAAGAGAACGAGGGACAGTAGTTGTTATTGCTTTAGCACTGCTGGCATTAATGTTGATACTTATAATGAGTTTCGTGACCAATGCACTTCTGGAAAGCCGCATTGCAGAGACCAAAAACTATCAAGCTCAAAGCAAAAATATTACCGAAACCGCATTGAACCGAGCTTTGGCAAGTCTTCGCTATTATGTTACTTCTAATGCCTCTGCCATTAATCGCTTCAATAACTTCGTAAGTTGGGAAGATAACGATTCAGACAATCCAGTTGACACCGATGACCTGTACAAAGATATTATCGAGGGCAGTATCACCGATGAAAAATATAAATACTATGTCGGACTTCAAGACGCCATGGATACATTTTTGACTCAAAATCTCAAAAATGACAAAGTCTATTTATACCGCTATCCGACAAACTTCGGCAGCACCTTTAATTGGGTAGAGGAAAATGGTCGGTCATTCAAAGAACAACCACGTTGGCAATACTTAACTTCTCTCGATGCCGGCGAAGATCCCGATGATGATTCCGATAACGAAACAATCATTACCGGGCGTTTTGCCTACGCAATTCTGCCGGACAAGGGACAACTCAATATCAACTCATTTGTCGGTAATTTCAACCCTGCCTCCGACAATAGAACCGGAGAAGACACCGATGAATTTGCAGTTGAGCAGTTAATTTCCGATGAATTCGGCTTTTTCGAGAACAACAGAAACGACTTGGCAAGTTTGGAAATCGGCACTCTCGCTCCTGAATACAAACTTACAGACAAGGCGATTGCAAAGTTCCGTTTAGGAACTTCGTCTGCTCAAAATGCCGATGTAAGTTACTTTGTCGACAAAAATTTTGACGGTGATAACAAAGACATTAATACATTTTATCAGAAATTTGTCTTCAATGGCGAACTTTATCCCTCTGACGGCGAAAAATTCTGGTTGGACAAAAATGATAACGGCGAGGTCGATACCGACGAAATGGTTGATAGATTCAACTTCGCAACCTATGACTGGGACGACAATGGCAATTCTGCCGACAAAGTAGAAGATATTCTGGAAGATCTGCCTTTTTTGAACTTAATCGGCGACAGCAACGAATCTTTCAGTTCTATCGCAACTCGACGCAACCAAATTGCGGCAAACTTGCTCGACTTGGGCGATTATGACAAAACTCCAACAAGCAATATCGCTGCCGATTCATGGTCACTTAACAATGCCCCCGAATACACCGGAAACGAAATGACTCCGTACATCTCCGAAATGGCATTGAATATGAGTACCGGTTTGGACGGCGAAAATCTTGTATTTACCTTGCGCCCGGAATTTGAATTAATCGACTTCTATCAGGGCAATGGCGAATATGACTTGGAATTCGGCATTACCAATATCTCCGGCGGAACTTTAACTCTCGAAGAAGGTACTGTAAAAGTTACCGTAAGTTATTTAAACAATAGCTCTCAGTTAAGCTCTGCAACTCTTGATGTGCCATTGAATGCTATCTCTAATAAGTTGCAGTACAATATTGCCAATACACTTCAAAACTTTGCAACCAATTACGATAGTGGCGATATAAGTTACTTGAAAGTCGATTCTTCAACTGAACCTATGGAAGTACCTCACAGTACCGATACATCTTTGAAGGCAAAACTTTTTTACCTCTTCGGCGATACTTCTGCAAGTAATTTGCCGACTGCGGAATTGAACTACTCATCGCAGCTTACAACTTGGGGGAGCAACAACGAGTCTGCTTTCCGCTCCTATGCTTCAAGTCACTTGGCTGATGCGAGCGAAATTTTGACTGCAACTCCGACCGAACTTGTTGAAATCACAGGAGTTAAATTGAGCGGAGTTACAATTACTATCGGTAATGTCTTGCTCA